>NZ_PQMX01000189.1:0-390 GCF_004368385.1 Burkholderia sp. B10
GGCCCAGGCCTTGACCAGGAACGGCGCTGGCTGGTGGAAGACGAAATAATCGATGTCATCGCTGCCCAGGCCGGCCTTTTCCAACGCCCGGCGCATCGCGATCGGCACGTTGGTCGGAACGAAGCTGGCCATCTTGTTCTGGCCGTCGCTGAACAACGAGAAATAAAGCCGCGGCTTGGCCTCGCCGGTCGGGTTTTCCGGCAGGCGCCAGCGACCGGTGGCCACTTCATAGAACGTAGCGTCGCTGTGTTCGGCCGAAGCCAGCAGGTCGCAGCTGTCATCGTCGCCGCGGGTCAGCAGGGCCACCGCGCAGCCATCGGCGAACAGGGTCGAGGTACGCGAGGTGAAGTCGAGCAGGTTGGAGATGTACTCGCTGCACACCACCAGCAC
>NZ_PQMX01000190.1:0-385 GCF_004368385.1 Burkholderia sp. B10
ACTACCTTGCGCCGTCAGAGTTTGCGGCGAAACATCGGGCAACCGCGGATACTCCTGCCGCTTTCCAGGAGTTGGTTTAAAGGGACTTTGCTAGAAGCCCATTGGCCCTATTGATGGGGGCAGGTCAATAGGGCTTCGGTACCGATCTAGACACGGCGTTACACCACTGAAATGATGGCTTTAGTCGCGGTGAGATCGTATTTTCAGAGCCACAAATGCAAAAACCCCCGCCTTTCGCGGCGGGGGTTTCTGGCTTAGGGGAGCCTGACGATTACCTACTTTCACACGGGAATCCGCACTATCATCGGCGTAGAGTCGTTTCACGGTCCTGTTCGGGATGGGAAGGGGTGGGACCGACTCGCTATGGTCATCAGGCAAAGAGGGT
>NZ_PQMX01000191.1:0-280 GCF_004368385.1 Burkholderia sp. B10
CGGGCTGACGCGCTTCGGGTACTTCGGCTCAACGGCATCCGTTTGCCGAAGCCAGCTGCGCACCGTGTTCCGGGACAGGCCCGTGCGCCTCGCAATCTCGCGCAGCGGGACCTTCTCGCGGAAATACTGACCTGCCCCCTGCAAACAGGGCCAGCCGGAGTCTAGTAAAGTTCGTTTTCGGAGAAGAAGACGAACATGAAGAAGCGCTTTACGGAACAGCAAATCATCGGGTTTCTGAAGGAAGCCGAGGCCGGTATGCCGGTCAAGGAACTGTGCAGGA
>NZ_PQMX01000192.1:0-257 GCF_004368385.1 Burkholderia sp. B10
TGGGTCTGGTTGGATTCGAACCAACGACCCCCGCCTTATCAAGACGGTGCTCTAACCGACTGAGCTACAGACCCCTGAGTCTGTCTTTAAATTTACAGCCGATAAGCGTGAGCGCTCAACTTTGCGAGATAGCTCTGGAAAGGAGGTGATCCAGCCGCACCTTCCGATACGGCTACCTTGTTACGACTTCACCCCAGTCATGAATCCTACCGTGGTGACCGTCCTCCTTGCGGTTAGACTAGCCACTTCTGGTAAAA
>NZ_PQMX01000193.1:0-254 GCF_004368385.1 Burkholderia sp. B10
ACGCCCAGGAGATCGCACGCCACGAACGCAGCTTCGAGCGGCACATGACCTTCTACGACTGGCGCCATTACATCACGCTGGTTGAGCGCAAACCCGGCGCGTTGCGCAACGGCGCTCCGTTCGTCACTGCGTATTTCGGCGAACGTGACCGCCGATTTCGGGAACGTGACCGATTCGGCTGGCTTGGGCGTTGCGCAGTGTCGATTGTAGATTTCCTTGTCAGTTCTGGTCGAGTTCGGGCTCCAGGACGTTGG
>NZ_PQMX01000019.1:0-91778 GCF_004368385.1 Burkholderia sp. B10
CGCGCCCACCCTGCGGCCGCCCGGCGCGCAACCGTCCACGCTCGACGCGCCGAACTCGCAATCGCCCGGCGCCCAGCTCCCCGGCGATACGCCGCAGCGCTCGCAAGGCCCCGACGTCGAGGCGCCGAACGCGCAGGCGCCGAACCTGCGAACCGCCGACGTCGCCACCGTGCGCAACGACGTATTCGGCCTCGCGGCGAGCGGCGGCGCGGTCAAGGCGCTCGAGGAAGCGAAGGCACGGCCCGACGCATTCTCGGCGGTCGACGTCGCGCAGCTGGAGGAACTGTCGATACGCCAGCAGGTACGCGGCGGCCGCGACAAGTCGCGCTCGATGACGAGCGCCGACCGCTTCGACGGGATCGACGACGCGCTGCGCGCCGCCGACGATCTCGACCAGCGGATGCCGCCGACCCCCGAGTATTCGCCGGTCCGCACCGCGCTCGCCGGCGACCGCACGATCGCGCATGCGGCACGCGGCGACATGAAAACGGCCGTCGCGACGTTCGAGACGATCCCGTCCAACGCGGAGATCTCGATCGACGCGCTCGCGGCCGTCGGCGATGCCTACCTGTACCTGAGCGAACCGGCCAAGGCGCACGCCGTATACGAGCGTGCGCTGAAACAGGCCACCGCATCGCCGACGGACCGCGCGACCCGCGGCTTCCAGTACGGCGCCCGCACGCGCGCGATCGAACTGCGCGAAGGGCTGTTCTGGTCGTACGTCGACCAGGGCCGCGCGGCCGACGCCGGAAAAGTGCTCGACGACATGCGCACGTCGCTGCCGCCCGCGAAGGAGGTACGCAACTACGGCCCGGAAGAAAGCGATTATTTGCGCTACTACCGGCTGCGCGCGCAATACCTGATCGTCACGGGGCACGTCGACGAAGGGATCGCCGCGCTCGAACAGCTCGAGAAGGAGGTGCCGTTCAATGCGGAAATCCGCGCGGCGCACGCCGACGCGGTGTCGGGCCAGTCGCATCCGCGCCAGGCGATCTCGATGTACCGCGCCTCGCTGACCGATCATCCGGACAGCGTCGAGATGCTCGCCGGTCTCGGCCGCGCGGCGCTCGCGGCCGACGACTACGCGAGCGCGAAATACGCCGATCAGACGCTCGGCAACACGTTCCCCGACAGCGGCGCCGTGCGCAGCTTCAAGCGCGACTACAACGCCTATCGCAGCCCCGTGTTCACGACGGAACTGAGCTACGAACACGGCAACAGCGCACTGGCCGACAACAGCTTCACGTCGGACAGCTATCTGTACTCACAGCCGTTCGGCGACAACTGGCGCGTGTTCTCGCATACGTTCTTCGGCTACGCGCAGACCGATGCCGGCAGGATCAGCCGCACGCGCACCGGCGTCGGCGGCGACTACCGGCACGGGCCGCTGACCGTGCAGGCGGAAGCCACGCGCTCGCTCGGCACCGATGGCCGAACCGGCGGCCGCGGCACGATCGCCTACGCGCTGAACGACTACTGGACCGTGAGCGGCGCGCTCGACAGCAACGACAACTCGCTCCCGTGGAAGGCCTATGCGGCGCACATCTGGGGCCGCTCCGCGAACGTCGCGGTCGTGTATCGCCAGAACGATCGCCGCGAGGTCCGGCTCAGCTACGGCGTGAACCGCTACAGCGACTCGAACCTGCATCAGGAGATCGCGGCGAGCGCGACGCAGCGCGTGTACACGTCGGCCAACCAGCTCGTCAACGTGTCGCTAGATCTCGGCACCGACAGCAACACGCGCCAGGACGCACCGTACTTCAGCCCAGGCCGCGACTATGCGGCTGCCGTCACCGTGATGCACCAGCTGATGCTGTGGAAGAAGGGCGACATGGGATTGCAGCAGCGCGTGTCGGTGTCGGGCGGCATGTACAACGAGCGCGGTTTCGGCACGAGCGCGCTGTGGAGTGCGCGCATCGAACACGCGTGGACCTTCAAGCGCGACATCACGCTCAGCTACGGCATCGAGGTGAGCAGCCACGCGTACGACGGCCAGCGCGAGCGCTCCGAAACCGGCTTCCTGTCGGTCAACCTGCCGTTCTAGCAAGGAGATCGGACAATGCAATCGAGACGGACCTTCATGTGCGGATGCGTCGGCACGTTTGCTGCCTGTTCGTTGTTCCCGGGCGTGACGGGGGCCAAGATGATCGACCTGCTGCCGCCGTCCGATCCGGCCGACGGCAAGACGTTTCGCGTGATCTGCCTGCATGACGTGCGCGACAACCTGATGGCGTCGTTCTCGTCCGCGTCGGCGATGGTCGACCCGTTCGCGGTCGACACCGGCACGCTGACGGCGATCTTCTCGTGGCTGCAGACCAACAACTATCACACCATCACGGTCCGCCAGATCGAGGAGTCGCGGCGCGGCGGCAAGCCGCTGCCGCCGCGTGCGGTGCTGCTCACGTTCGACGACGGCTACCGCAGCCACTACACCAAGGTGCTGCCGCTGCTCGAGCGCTTCCAATATCCGGCCGTGATGGGCATCGTCACCGCGTGGATCGACGCGCCGCCCGATCTGCCGATCCGCATCAGCGACAAGGTCCAGGTGCCGCGCGACTACTTCATGTCGTGGGACGAGGTGAAGCAGATCGGCCAGTCGCACCTCGTCGAGCTGGGCTGCCACACCCACAACCTTCATCACGGCGCGGTCGCGAACCCGCAAGGCAACGAGCTGCCGGCGACCACGTCGCATCTGTATCTCAAAGACGAGAAGCGCTATGAAACCGACGCCGAGTTCGAAGCACGCGTGCACGACGACCTGCAAACCTGCGTGCGGCAGATCCGCGAGCGCACCGGCATCGTCGCGCGCGCGATGGTGTGGCCGTACGGTGCGGAAAACCAGCCCGTGCGCAGGATTTCGACATCGCTCGGCATGGACATCCAGTTCAGCCTCGATGCCGGCCCGAACACGCCCGACGTGCCGTTGGACCGGCTGAGGCGGATCCTGATGATGTACGACGTCGACATCGGCGGGTTCGAGCGCTCGATGCGCGAGCCGGCGTCGAACCGCGGCGACGTCGACGTGCCCGAGCGCATCGTGCAGGTCGATCTCGATCAGGTCTACGATCCGGACCCGGCGCGCCAGGAAGCCAATCTCGGCAAGCTGATCGAGCGCATCTACCGGATGCAGCCGAAGTCGGTCTACCTGCAGGCCTATGCGGACCCGAAGGGCACGGGCGTCGCCGAAGCCGTGTATTTCCCGAACCGCCATCTGCCGATGCGCGCCGACCTGTTCTCGCGCGCCGCGTGGCAGCTCAACACGCGCTCGAACGTGCAGGTGTACGCGTGGATGCCGGTGATCGCGTTCCGGCCGCCGCCCGACAAGCTGCGCGGGCTCGCGGCCGTCACCGCATACGGCGGCGCGCCGGCGCGCGAGAACGGCACGCGCGTGTTCCGGCTGAGCCCGTTCGATCCGGATGCGCGACTGATGATCGAGCAGATCTACGAGGATCTCAGCAAGCACGCGTCGTTCAGCGGCATCCTGTTCAGCGACGACGCCGTGCTCGACGATTACGAGGACGCAGGCCGGCATGCGCTGCACACCTATTCGCTGTGGGGACTGCCGGCCGATGTCGGCAAGATCCGCGAGAGCCCCGACCTGATGAAGCGCTGGACCCGCCAGAAATCGCGCTACCTGATCGACCTGACGCGGCAGCTCGAACAGATCGTGCTGGCTTATCAGAACGTCGGCGACGTGCTGACCGCGCGCAACCTGTTCGCGCTGCCGGTGATCAAGCCCGAGTCCGAGGCGTGGTACGCGCAGAACTACGACGACTTCCTCGCGACCTACGACTACGTCGCGTTGATGGCGATGCCGTACATGGAGCAGGCGAGCGACCCGGAGCGCTGGCTGGACCAGCTCGTGCGCACGGTGCGCGCGAAGCAGCGCGGGCTGCAGCGCACCGTATTCGAACTGCAGTCGTACGACTGGCATGCGCGCAAGGAAGTGTCGGCCGGCACGCTGCTCGCGCAGATGCGCCGCTTGCGCAGCGAGGGCGCGGTGAACTTCGGCTACTACCCCGACAACTTCCTCAACGGCCAACCCGAGCTCGACGCAATGCGCGACGTGATGTCGCTGAAGTCGCGCCTCGACCCGACATCGATCAACGCGCTGATGCAGATGCAGAACGCGCAGGGGACCCGGACGCCATGACCAGCCACAGCCTCATCCAGCGCGTGCAGGACTTCGTGTTCTACTACCCTTTCTTCATGTCGTATCTGTGGATGATCGGCGGCGTCGTTCACTACTTCCTGCTCGAGGAAGGCCGCACGCTCGGCACGCGCGCGATCGCGGCGAGCGGCATTCCGAAGGTCTCGATCGTCGTGCCCTGCTTCAACGAGGCCGCGAACGCGCGCAGCGTGATCCGCCACCTCGATGCGATGGATTATCCGAACTACGACGTCATCGCGGTCAACGACGGCAGCAAGGACCGCACCGGCGAGATCCTCAACGAACTGGCCGTCGAGATTCCGCGCCTGCTCGTGATTCACCACGCGCGCAACGAAGGCAAGGCGGTCGGACTCACCACCGCCGCAGCGGTATCGAACGCCGAGTATCTGCTGTGCATCGACGGCGACGCGCTGCTCGCGCACGACGCGATCGGCTGGATGCTCGAGCATTTCGTGACCGATCCGGGCGTCGGCGCGGTCACCGGCAACCCGCGCATCCGCACGCGCACGTCGCTGCTCGGCCGCATGCAGGTCGGCGAATTCTCGTCGATCGTCGGGCTGATCAAGCGCACGCAGCAGGTGTACGGCCGCATCTTCACAGTGTCGGGCGTGATCACGATGTTCCGCAAGACCGCGCTCGCCGACGTCGGCTACTGGAGCTCGGACATGCTGACCGAGGACATCGACATCAGCTGGAAGCTGCAGTGCCGCGACTGGCGCGTGGTCTACGAGCCGCATGCGCTCAGCTGGATCCTGATGCCCGAGACGCTGAAAGGACTGTACCGACAGCGGCTGCGCTGGGCGAAGGGCGGCATCCAGGTGCTGCTCAAGTACGCGGGCACGCTCGCGCGGCCGACCCAGATGATGATGTGGCCGCTGTTCGCGGAGTATCTGATCGGCATCGCATGGGCGTACGCGATGTCGTTCATCCTGCTGCTCGCGCTGATCGACGTGGTGTACCCGCTCCCGGCGAACTGGCATGTGTCCGTGGTGCCGCACTGGCACGGGATGCTGCTGGTCGCAACCTGCATCCTGCAGCTGATCATCGGCAGCATGATCGATCGTCGTTACGACGAAAAACTCCTGATGTACTTCCTTGACACCATCTGGTACCCCGTGGCGTTCTGGCTGATCAGCATGATCACCACCGTCGTCGCGTTGCCCGCCGTCGTACTGCGGGGCCGCGGCAAGCGCGCCGTGTGGGTCAGTCCCGACCGAGGCATTCAACATGAAGAACGCGCCGATTATTGACCTTTCCCTGCGTGCGCCGCACGAGATGATCGCGGAGCGCGGCACGCTCGTCGGCCCCGTGCTGGTCGCATGGTTCCGCCTCGTGCGGCCCGCGCTGGTGGGCGGGGTCTGGGCATCGATCTGCATCTATACGTACCGCTATCTGCTGCCGTTCAACGAGGCCGAGATGCCGATCGAGCAGATCGTGTTCTATGTGACGAGCATCGCGCTGATCGCCGGCACCATCGTCACGTGGCTGATCGCAGGGCGCGTCGTGCACCCGCTCGCGTACCGGCTGCGCGTGTCGAAGATGCTGCGGCGCTCGGCCAGCGTGCAGGCGCGCGCGGTGCCCGCGCACGCGCTGGCCGGCGCACGCCGCTACGGCGCGCGGCGCACGACGCGCATTCTGGTCGCGTCGCACGACGCGAACGGCTCGATCGCCGGCATCGAATGGATCGCGCACGCGGGGCCGCAGCCCCGCGAGTAGGTCGGCGTGCGCGTCCGTCCGCGCGCGGCGCATCGTTCGCTTTGCGCCGCGCGCCGGGCGGCAACTTCCCGTTCTGTAGACGAGGTGAATCATGTGCGGAATCGTCGGAGCAAGCGGCCTGAACAATCAGGTGCCGCAACTGGTCAAGGCGCTGAGCCGGCTCGAGTATCGCGGCTACGATTCGTGCGGCATCGCCGTGCTGCGCGACGGCCGCCTGTGCAGCGAACGCACGCTGCGGCGCGTGGCCGACCTGCAGGACCGCGTGCTGACGCTCGGCCTCGAAGGGCAGACCGGCATCGCGCACACGCGCTGGGCGACGCATGGCGCGCCGTCGGAAATGAACGCGCACCCGATCATGTCGGGCGACACGATCGCGGTCGTACACAACGGCATCATCGAGAACCACGACACGCTGCGCGCCGAGCTTCGGCAGCGCGGCTACATGTTCCGCGGCGAGACCGACACCGAGGTGATCGCGCATCTGATCCACAGCGTGTATCGCGACGATCTGCTCGACGCGGTGAGGCGCGCGGTCAAGCGGCTGCACGGCGCCTATGCGATCGCGGTGCTGAGCGCCTGCGAGCCGCAGCGGCTGGTGGCCGCGCGCGCCGGCTCGCCGCTCGTGATCGGCATCGGCGCGGACCAGAACTATCTGGCATCCGACTGCGCGGCGCTCGGCGAGCTGACCGACCGCTTCGTCTACCTCGAAGACGGCGACGTCGCGCTGATCACGCCCGAGCGCATCGCCGTGGTCGATTCGATCGGCAGCGACGCGCAGCGTCCGCTGTGCGTGGTCCGGGCGCGCGACCACGACGCAGCGCTCGGACCGTATCGTCACTTCATGCAGAAGGAGATCTTCGAGCAGCCGAAGGCGATCGCCGCCACGCTCGACGGCGTCGACACCGTGTCGCCCGCGCTGTTCGGCGACGACGAAACCGCGCGCGCGCTGCTGTCGAAAACGCGCAGCGTGCTGCTGCTCGGCTGCGGCACGAGCTACTACGCGGGCCTCACCGCGAAGTACTGGCTGGAGAGCATCGCGGGCATCCGCGCGCAGGTCGAGATCGCCAGCGAGTACCGTTATCGCGAGACCGTGCCCGATCCGCACACGCTGGTCGTGGGCATTTCGCAGTCGGGCGAAACGGCAGACACGATCGGCGCGATCGAGTATGCACGCGCGATGGGCCAGCATCTGTCGATGGCGATCTGCAACGTCGCGACCAGCTCGATCGCGCGCACCGCCCCGCTCTGCTTCCTCACGCGCGCGGGCATCGAGCTCGGCGTCGCGTCGACCAAGGCGTTCACGACGCAACTCGTCGCGCTGTTCCTGCTGACGCTGACGCTCGCGCGGCAACGCGGCCGGCTCGACGACGCGCAGGTCGCGCTGCACCTGAACGGGCTGCGCGCGCTGCCGGCGCGCATCGGCCACGCGCTCGCGCTCGAAACGCAGATCATGGGCTGGGCCGCGAAGTTCGCGCGCGCCGACCACGCGCTGTTCCTCGGGCGCGGCATGCACTATCCGATCGCGCTCGAAGGCGCGCTGAAGCTGAAGGAGGTGTCGTACGTCCACGCTGAAGGCTATCCGGCCGGCGAGCTGAAGCACGGGCCGCTCGCCCTGGTGACGAGTGCGATGCCGGTCGTCACGATCGCGCCGGACGACCGCCTGTTCCAGAAGCTGAAATCGAACATGGCGGAGGTGCGCGCACGCGGCGGCCGGTTGTACGTGCTCGCCGGCCAGCATCTGGGGATCGACGCCGACCGCGACACGCACGTGATCCGCGTGCGCGAATCGGGCGATGCGCTGTCGCCGATCGTCAACGTGATCGCGCTGCAGCTGCTCGCGTACCACGTCGGCTGCGCGCGCGGCGCCGACGTCGACAAGCCGCGCAATCTCGCGAAATCGGTGACCGTCGAATGATGGGGCGGCTGGCCGTCGTCGCGCATGCGGGCCGGCGCGGCGCTCGCGCGCGGCTCGGGGCGGCGCTGTGCGGCGTCTGCTGGGCTGCCGTGGTCCCGTCGCTCGCGTGCGCTGGTACCTCGGCCATGCATACCGTCACCGTGCAGGAACGCGCCGCGCCGCAGGACGACGGCGACCCGCGGCGCTTCATGCACGGGATCGGCGTAGCCGACGCCGGCGGCGGGCGACGCTGGGTGTTCTTCAGCAGCTCGGGCATCGCGCCGCGCGGCGCAC
The DNA here is from genome assembly GCF_004368385.1 of Burkholderia sp. B10. NCBI lineage: Bacteria > Pseudomonadati > Pseudomonadota > Betaproteobacteria > Burkholderiales > Burkholderiaceae > Burkholderia > Burkholderia sp. B10. Next base: position 8,076 of record NZ_PQMX01000019.1, read on the forward strand.
TGCGCAGCGGCAACTGGCCGCACGACGTGTACGTCGGCGAATGGCTTCCCGGCAAGCCGCGCATGCTGCGCGTCCATACGTTCATCAGCCGGCCGGAGGCGCAGGAGCCCGTGTCGATCGCGCAGAACCCGCGCGGCGACATCTTCGTCACGTTCGAGGACGGCTGGAATACGCCGCAGGTGGTCAGCCAGCGATACGGCATCTATCGGCGCGACCTGAAACCGGTCAAGCCCTATCCGAACGACGTCGAGTCGGGCGGACATTCGGGCCATGTCGCCGCGGTCGGCGAACGCTTCGTCGTGTTCTATTCCACCGATTGGATCGACGGCGGCGGCGTCGACAACCTCGGCACCGGCAACGGCGTCTATGTGAAAACCTACGATGCCGAAGGACGCGTGCTGAACCACGTGCCGGTCGCGCCGCATCGCCGCGAATGGTGGCCGCTGGTCGCGGGCTCGCCGCGCCGCGCGCTGCTGGTCTGGCAGAAGTACATCGCCGGCAGCACCGACGCGACGCTCGAATACGCGATGTTCGATCCGGTCACCGCGAAGCTCGACAAGCTCGGCACGCTGAGCGACGCGATCCAGTACTACGTGTACTCGTCGGCCTACGTGCCGGCGATCGACCGCTTCGTCGTCGTGACGACGACGGCCGACGAGCGCGGCGTCGCGATGCTGATCGATCCGGACGGGCGCCGCGTCGCGACGCTCGACTGTCTGCCGGCGTCGGTGCGGGAGTCGGGGATCGGCATCGACGGCGCACACGCGTACGTGCCGACCCGCGACGGCCGGCTGCTGACATTGGCGCTGTCGCCGACCGGCATGACCGTAAGCGGCGTGCAGCGCTCGCCGGTGCCGTGGGGGGCGACCGGCATCGTCGGATTCCCGGCGCGCGCCGCCGCGATGCATTTCGTGTCGCTGACACCGACCGGCGTACGCGAAGCCGACTTCGACACGGCGCGCGAGACGCCATTGCCGGACGCGGACGCGCAGTGTGCGCGCCGCTGACCATCAAGGTGCGGCGAGCGCCCGCGCGCACATCGTGGCTGCGCGTTCAGCGCTCGTTGCTCGTCACGGTTTCGAACTGCGAGCGATAGACGCCTTCGCGAACGATGCGCTCGAGCGTTGAGACGCCGTCCAGCAGCGTGTCCGGATGGAAATTCGGCATGACGGGAAATTCCGGGCCGACGCCAGTTGGCTGGCCACGATCGTCGGATATGGGCAAAGCGTACGGTCTGCGACAGTGTCCATGCCGATGGTCCGGTAGCGTCGGCGCGACCGACTGTATCGCGATGTCCGCGATGCCGTGAAGGAGGCAGCGCACCGCACCGCGCATGTTTCGGTACCCGATGCTATATCGCGCGCACGCTGCACGCCGCGCGTTCCGAAGTCGCCAACGCCGCGCGCACCGGCTAGACTGTCGCCCGATCCCATTCACCGGCCAGCGCCCCTGCAGTTTTCTCGCGGCCGGAACACCCTCGTACGGAGAACGAATGCTGAAGCGCCGGTGGTTTTCGCTGTTGTTGCTGCTCGCGTGCGCGCTCGCCACGCACGCATCCGCACAGTCCGCGCTCGAACTCGACACCGGCGGCGCGCCGCGCGTGCTGACGCGCGACGCCTTGCTCACACGCGCCGATGCGACCGAGCTGCACGTGCCGCACGACATCGCGTACGGGCGGCCGATGACGTTCCGTGCGGTGCCGTTCGCAGCGCTGCTGGGCGATGCGCCGCTGCCGGCGGACGGCGTGCTCGAAACGCGCGCGGCGGACGGCTTCGCCGCTCAGCTGCCGCTCGATCTGGTGCGCCGTCGTGCGCCGGCCGGCGCCGTTGCATGGCTCGCGATCGAGGACCCGGCGCGGCCGTGGCCGAAGCTGCCCGGCAAGCCGGTCAGCGCCGGCCCGTTCTATCTGGTGTGGTCGGGGCCGGACGCGGCGTCGGTGCGCGGCGAGCAGTGGCCGTATCAGATCGTGCGCATCACGATCCAGTCGTCGCCGCTCGCGCGCTGGCCGTCGCTCGCGGTCGATCCCGCATTGCCGGCGAACGCGCCGGCCCGCGCCGGGCAGCGGCTGTTCGTCACGCTGTGCCTCGCCTGCCACCGCATCGACGGCGCCGGCAGCAGCCAGGCCGGCCCCGATCTGAACACGCCGATGAATCCGGTCGACTACTTCCAGCCGGCCGCGCTGCGCCGCTACATCCGCGATCCGGCCTCGGTGCGCGACTGGCCGGGCCGCGTGATGCCGGCGTTCCCGCCCGAGCAGCTGAGCGACCGGGAACTCGACCAGATCGTCGCGTACCTGACGTACGTCGCGCGGCGCAAGCCCGGCAAATAAGCCGCGGCGCTCACGGGCGCTTCGCGGCACCGCTTGCAGCAGCACGTTGGCGCCGGCCGTCGACCATTCCGGCGTGATCGCGTCGGCCTCGTTGTGGCCGAGACCGTCGACGCACGGCACGCGCGGCATGGCACGCGTCGTGGCCCGCGCCCGACACGATGTCCAGGTGCGACAAGCCGAACGCCTGCGCCGCGTCGCGCACCGCGCCGATGTGGCGCGCATACGACATCGGGGCCTTCAGCACACGCAGATGTTGTCGTAGCGGCCGCGCGTCGGCGATGCCCCAGCTTGCGGACGTCACTCGATGTATATATGATACGCATATCATATATCGGAGAATGCCATGAGCCGCATCCTGATCGATCTGTCGAATGGCCAGCTCGACGAGCTGGCCGCCATCGTCGACACTGAGCAACGCCCTCGCGCCGCGATCATTCGCGATGCAATCGATGCGTATATCGCACAACACAAGCGATCGCATGCCGATATCGTGTTCGGCCTGTGGAAGGACCGCGCCGTCGACGGGCTCACCTATCAGGAGGCACTGCGTTCAGAATGGTAAAAGCGATCATCGACACCCGTTACGTCACCGCATGCCGGAGCCGCCGGCTTGCGGCCAACGCTCGTCCCGCACGGCTTCGGCCGCCGCATGCCGGCACCGTGTTCGGTCTCTGGAAAACGCGCGCGCTCGACGGGCTCGCGTATCAACAGGCGTTGCGCGCGGAATGGTGAATGCCCTCTTCGACACCAACATCCTGATCGACTATCTCGGCGGCGTGGAAGCCGCGCGCGAGGAACTCGCCCGCTACGAGTCGCGCGCGATCAGCGTGGTGACCTGGATGGAAGTCCTGGTCGGCGCAACGGCAAGCGACGACGCAGCGATCCGCACGTGGCTGTCGTCGTTCGACATCATTCCGCTCGACGGCGCGGTGGCGAATCGCGCGGTCGCGATTCGCCAGGCGCGCCGCATTCGGTTGCCCGATGCGATCGTGTGGGCTTCCGCGCAAGTGAACGGCCTGCTGCTCGTATCGCGCAACACGAAGGATTTTCCCGCCACCGAACCGGGCATCCGGGCGCCCTATCAGTTGTAGCGCAGGCGGCGGCGGGGCGAATGTCTGCCCCGTCCTGCCCTGCCAGTCGCTGCCCCCTGACGGCAGCCGCGCGACCGTATAGGCCAAGCGTCGCACGCCGGTCCGTGCGTGCCGACGTTCGACGTACTCGATACGCTTCATGCGCTCGACGACGCCCCGACACGCACAACACGCTCGAACTGACCGCCGCATCGCGCAACCGCGCCACCGCCCAACGGCACATGCAAAGCACCCGGCATTTCCATACATCACGTGGCCGCGGTGCCGATATCGCACCGGCCTCGTGCCCAGCGACCATCGACCGACCGCAGCGCCCCAGGCGATGCATCGAGCTTCCTCGCGTTCGGCCACGGCGCACGCGCCGCACGCAATGCCGCCCCTCCGAGCCTCACTCCGCCTCACGGATCCAAAGCCCCGCCCACGCCCGTTCGAAACCGCGCCGCAACCAGATAGAAATTCCCGATGCAGCGGATTAAAACAAGCAATTTCACAAGGCAAGGGTGAACCCCGATACTGAGCACACTTCATCAACACCACCGCAAAGGAACGCTCAAGATGCCGATCATCAACACCCAAATCAAACCGTTCAAGGCAACCGCATACCACAACGGCGATTTCGTGCCCGTGACCGAAGAGAACTTCAAGGGCAAGTGGTCCGTCGTCGTGTTCTACCCGGCCGACTTCACGTTCGTGTGCCCGACCGAACTGGGCGATCTGGCCGACCGCTACGCCGAATTCCAGAAACTGGGTGTCGAAATCTACGGCGTGTCGACCGATACGCACTTCACGCACAAGGCATGGCACGACACGTCGGAGACGATCGGCAAGATCAAGTACCCGATGATCGGCGACCCGACGCTCACGCTGTCGCGCAACTTCGACGTGCTGATCGAGGAAGAAGGGATGGCGCTGCGCGGCACGTTCGTGATCAACCCGGAAGGCGAGATCAAGCTGTGCGAAATCCATGACAACGGCATCGGCCGCGACGCCGGCGAACTGCTGCGCAAGGTGCAGGCCGCGCAATACATCGCCGCACATCCGGGCGAAGTGTGCCCGGCAAAGTGGACGCCGGGCGCGGAAACGCTGACCCCGTCGCTGGACCTGATCGGCAAGATCTGACGATCGCCCCGCGCGCGCCGCACGGCGCGCGCCACGCCACCGCGGGCCGGCCCTCGCCGCCCGCCCTCCTCCGGCACCCCGTGCCCGAGCAGCCACATCAATACGGAATTCAGAACGCCATGCTCGACGCCAATCTCAAGAATCAACTGAAAGCGTACCTCGAAAAGATCACCCGCCCGATCGAACTCGTCGCCTCGCTCGACGACGGTGCGAAATCTCAGGAACTGCTTGCGCTGCTGAACGAGATTGCGTCGCTGACGTCGCGCGTGACCGTCATCGAGCGCCGCGACGATGCCGAGCGCAAGCCGTCGTTCTCGATCGGCGAACCCGGCAAGCCGGCCGGCATCCGCTTCGCCGGCATTCCGATGGGCCACGAATTCACGTCGCTCGTCCTCGCGCTGCTGCAGACCGGCGGCCATCCGATCAAGCTCGACGACGACGTGATCGAACAGATTCGCGCGCTCGACGGCGACTTCGCGTTCGAAACGTATTTCTCGCTGTCATGCCAGAACTGCCCGGAAGTCGTGCAGGCGCTGAACGTGATGGCACTGATCAACCCGCGCATCCGCCACGTCGCGATCGACGGCGCGCTGTTCCAGGATGAAGTCGACGCACGCCAGATCATGGCCGTCCCGACGATGTTCCTGAACGGCGCAACGTTCGGCCAGGGCCGCAGCAGCGTGAAGGAAATCCTCGCGAAGCTCGACACCGGCGCGAGCGCACGCGCCGCGAAGTCGCTCGAAAACAAGCCGGTGTTCGATACGCTGATCGTCGGCGGCGGCCCGGCCGGCGCGGCCGCGGCGATCTACTCGGCGCGCAAGGGCATCGCGACGGGCGTCGTCGCCGAGCGCTTCGGCGGCCAGGTGCTCGACACGATGGCCATCGAAAACTTCGTGTCGGTGCAGGAAACCGAAGGGCCGAAGTTTGCGGCCGCACTCGAGCAGCACGTGAAGCAGTACGACGTCGACATCATGGACGTGCAGCGCGCCGAGGCGCTGATCCCCGGCGACGTGCATCAGATCCGCCTCGCGAACGGCGCCGTGCTGAAGGCGAAGACGATCGTTCTCGCGACCGGTGCGCGCTGGCGCGAAATCAACGTGCCGGGCGAGCGCGAGTACCGCAACCGCGGCGTCGCCTACTGCCCTCACTGCGACGGCCCGCTGTTCAAGGGCAAGCGTGTCGCGGTGGTCGGCGGCGGCAACTCCGGCGTCGAGGCGGCGATCGACCTCGCCGGCATCGTGAAGGAAGTCACGCTGCTCGAATACGGCGCACAACTGCGCGCCGACGAGGTGCTGCAGCGCAAGCTGCGCAGCCTGCCGAACGTCACGATCGTCACGCAAGCGCAGACGACCGAGCTGACCGGCGACGGCAACAAGCTGAACGCGCTCGTCTACAAGGATCTGCAGTCGGGCGAAACTAAACGTATCGCGCTCGAAGGCGTGTTCGTGCAGATCGGCCTCGTGCCGAACACCGAATGGCTGAAAGGGACGGTCGAGCTGTCGAAGCACGGCGAGATCGTCGTCGACGCCCGCGGGGGGACGTCGGTGCCCGGCGTGTTCGCCGCCGGCGACGTGACGACGGTTCCGTTCAAGCAGATCGTGATCGCAGTCGGCGAAGGTGCGAAGGCATCGCTCGGCGCGTTCGATCACCTGATTCGGCAGGACGCGACGCCGGTCACGACCGCCGCGCCGCAGCCCGCCGAAGCACTCGCCGCGTAACGCGTAACGCGCGACGCGCGCACCGATTCGTCTCTCTTGGCCCCGCATGCTCTGGTCGGCGTGCGGGCCCTTTTTTATCCGGCGTCGCGCCGCGCGAGCGCGCTGCCGCTCGTCACGGGGCGACAGGCGCGCCGTTCGTCGACGCGGGCGTCGTCCTGATGGTGCTCGATTGCCGCACCAACTGCTCGGTCATCGCGGCGGCAACCGGGTTCGAGCCGGCGGCCGCATGCGGTTGCGCGAGGCCCGGCGTCGCCACGTATTGCGGCGGCGGCAACGACGGATCGAGCTTGGCGGACTCGCGCACCAGCGCGGCGGTTTCAGGTGTTTCGGCGCGCTGCGCCGGCTGCGCCGTTGCCGCGTGGCGCTCGAGGCCGTCGCGGGTGCGTGCGGCATGGCGGGTCGGCTGCTTGCCGGACCGAGGCGCTTGCGCCGTGTCAACCGGTGCAGCGGGTTGCGCCGCGCGGGTCGGCTGAGCCGGTTGAATCGTCTGCGGCGCTGCCGGCGGCAACTGCGCGGGTTTCGCATTCGTGGGGGTCGAATCGGCCGGCTCGACCGCGACCACGTGGACGGCGGGCGGCGGTGCGGCCGGCTTCGGCGCGGGCACGGCAGCGACGGGCGCGGCCGGCGCAACTTGCGCGACCGCCGCGGACGCCGGCACCGAACGGTCACGTGCGGCCGCTTGTTGCGGCAGCGCCTCATCTACATGCGGGGAAGGAGCGGCATCGGGCGCGGGCGGCGCGATCGCGCCCTGCACGGTGCGGCCGTCGGCTGGGGCCGTAGCAGCCGGTGCGGCTGCGTCGCCGATGCCGGCCTCTGCGATCGCGCGGTGGTCCGCACGCAGCAGCATTACGTAGCCGGCGCCCGCGGCCGCGACCAGCAGCCCACCGGCGATCCACAATGTCTTTCGGGTACTCGTCATGCTTGCTCACCGATCGTGTCGACGTGAACAAGCCATGATACCCGCGCGTCGACGCGCGATCCCGTGCGAATACATTTGGTTGCATTGACGCGCAGCCGGCCCACCATGCAGCGCAGCCTCGCGATCGTCAGCCCGCCCGAACCGCCCCGCTGCCGCCCGTCATGCGATCAGACCCAGAATATCGCGACCGCGATCCCGCCGAACAGCGCCCACTTCACGATGTAGTACACGGTCCGGTTCCACGCCTTCAGCCGCTTGCCCAGGCGCCGAATCGCATACAGATACTTGAACGCGTGATTGAGGCCGCCGGTGCGGTCGCCGGTTTCGTTCGGCGACGCCGCCGCGCGCATCAGCAGCTGCCCGAACGCGTCGTTGACGCGCTGCGCCCAGCGGTATTTCATCGGCCGGTCGATGTCGCAGAACAGGATCACGCGATCGTGCTCGGTGCGGTTCTCGGCCCAATGCAGATAGGTTTCGTCGAACATCACGGCCTCGCCGTCGCGCCATGCATACGACTCGCCGTCGACGACGATCCGGCACGCCGCGTCGTTCGGCGTGTCGAGCCCGAGGTGATAGCGCAGCGACCCCGCATACGGATCGCGATGCAGGCCGAGCTTCCCGCCCGGCGGCAACTGCGCGAACATCGCGGCCTTGATCGACGGAATCCGCGACAGGATCTCGACCGTGCGCGGACACAACGCCTGCGCGGACGGATGCGGCGCGTCGTACCACTTCAGGTAGAAGCGTTTCCAGCCGTTGCGAAAGAACGAATTGAAGCCGATGTCGTTGTACTCGGCCGACGCCTTGATCCGGCTCGAATCGCGCAGCGCGAGCGCTTCGTCGCGGAAGGTGCGCCATTCGCGCTGCAGCACCGCGAGTTCAGGAAAGTGGCCGATGTCGATGAACGGCGTGGTCGGCACCGACGAGAACGCATACGAAAAGCAGTTCAGCGGCGCGGTGAAGGTCGAGTGATCGGATAGTTGCCTGAACAACCGATGCCGAACCTTGCCGCGCCGATGCGTATGGACCACACACGCAATGAACACGATCAACAGGACCCAGCGCATCGATATTTCCCCCGTAAATTCTTTGCAGAAATTTTAGGGAAGGGGAAAAATTCATGCACTGAAGCGCACGCGAAACGACGCGCGCAATCGACGCGCGAGCACGATGCCGGCCGCCCGCCCGCACATCGCCGAAAAGCCCGTGCCGACGGGCTTTTCGGCGCCATCGCAACGCATGCGCGCGATGCCGGCCGCACCGGCGCACGCGGCGATTATTCCGAAAACGGCAAATCAGTTTGTCCGTCTGCGCGCATACCGAACGTGTTGAGCGTCATCGCGACCAGCGCGTAATAGCCGAGCAGCGCGACCAGATTGACGACCGTCTCGTGGCCGAAGCGCGCGCGTGCGCGCGCGAACGTCGCGTCGCTCACGCGCTGCGTGTCGTAGAGCTCGGTCGCGAACGCATGGATCAGCGCATCGTCGTCCGATTCGAACGCCGGCTTCACGCCGCGCCGGATCGCGTCGGCCGTTGCGGCCGGCACGCCGGCTTCGAGCGCGATCGGATGATGGATGTGCCACTCGGCTTGCGAGCGCCAGCGCGCGGCGGTCACGAGGATCGCCAGCTCCGACAGCCGCAGCGGCAAGCCGGTGCGATAGCGGCAGAACGCGCCGAGCCGCTGCGCATGCTGCGCCAGCTCGGGGCTCGCGATCCAGCCGACGAACGGGCCGTTCAGGTTGCCGCGCGGACCGCTGAGGATTTCGGCCAGCACGGCCTTCTGCTCGTCGCTCGCCGATGCCGGATCGAACGGAGGCAATCTGTCTGTCATCGCAACCTCTCCAGGGGTTCGGGATTCACGCGCCGGCCGACGCGAGCGCCGCACCGATCGCGCCGGACAGCCGTTCGACGATCGTGTCGATCTGCTGCGCGGTGCAGATGAACGGCGGCGCGACGAGAATGTGATCGCCGTGCACGCCATCGATCGTACCGCCCATCGGATACACCATCAGCCCGCGCTGCATCGCCTCGCGCTTGACCGCCGCATGCAGCTTCAGCTTGGGATCGAACGGTGCCTTGCTGTCTCGATCGCGCACCAGCTCGACGCCGACGAACAGCCCGCGCCCGCGCACGTCGCCGACGTGCGGATGCGCAGCGTAGTGCTCGCGCAGCGACGCGCGCAGCTGCTCGCCGCGCGCCTTCACGTTGTCGAGCAGCTTCTCGTCGGCAATCACGCGCTGCACTTCGAGCGCGGCCGCGCACGCGGTGGCATGGCCGAGATACGTGTGACCGTGCTGGAAGAAGCCGGAGCCGTCGACGATCGTCCGATAGATGCGATCGCTCACCAGCGTCGCACCGATCGGCTGGTAGCCGGCGCCGAGCCCTTTCGCGATCGTCAGCAGGTCGGGCGCGACATCGTCTTCGTCGCACGCGAACAGGTAGCCGGTGCGGCCCATCCCCGACATGATTTCGTCGAGGATCAGCAGCACGCCGTACTTGTCGCAGACCGCGCGAATCTTCTTCAGGTAAGTGCGTACCGGCGGCACCGCGCCGGCGGTCGCGCCGACCACCGTTTCGGCAACGAACGCCGCGACGTTCTCCGCGCCGAGTGCGACGATCTTCTGCTCGAGCTCGTCGGCGAGGCGCTGCGCATACGCTTCGTCGGTCTCGCCCGCCGCCTGGTCGCGATACGCATAGCACGGGCTCACGTGATGCGCTTCGATCAACAGCGGCAGGAACGGCTCGCGCCGCCATGCGTTGCCGCCGATCGCGAGCGCGCCGAGCGTGTTGCCGTGATAGCTCTGGCGGCGCGCGATGAAGTGGCGGCGCTGCGGCTCGCCCTTCTCGACGAAATACTGGCGCGCGAGCTTCAGCGCGGCCTCGATCGCCTCGGAGCCGCCCGACACGAAATACACGTGCTCGAGCCCTGCCGGTGCGGCCTCGACGAGCCGGTCGGCCAGCTCCTCGGCCACGTCGGTCGTGAAGAACGACGTATGCGCGTACGGCAGCTGCTGCACCTGCCGCTTGATCGCGTCGATCACGCGCTGGTTGCTGTGGCCGAGACACGATACGGCCGCGCCGCCGCAGGCGTCGATATAGCGTTTGCCGGTCGAATCGATGATCTCGATGCCGTCGCCTGCGACGGCGACGGGCAAGGTGGCGCGCGGAGCGCGATGGAAAACGGTCGTCATGCGTTGCCTCATGGATCAGGACGCGCGGGGCGCGTGCCCGGACGGCACGATGCGCGTCGCGAAGCGCTGCGTGCCGTGTCGATGGATCGTGAAGTCGATCGCGGTGTCGCGGATCTCGAACACCGCGGTCGCCAGCGTGTTTTCGTCGTCCGGGTCGGCCGGATCGTCGCGATAGATCGGCAGCCCTTCCGGTGCGCGGTCGCCGAGCACACGCAGCAGCGCGGCTTCGTCAGGCACGTCGATGCCCGGCAGCAGCGCATCGACGCGCCGCCGACGGTCGCCGGACGATCTCGTGCGTGACGACGATCATCGTCATCCCTTCGGTCGCGAGATCCTGCATCGCCTTCAGCACTTCATGGCGCAATTCCGGATCGAGCACTGACGTCGGCTCGTCGAACCGCATCAGCCGCTGCCGCGGCCGGATCGCCAGCGCCCGCGCGATCGCGACGCGCTGCTGCTGGCCGCCCGACAGCTCCGACGGATAGTGATTCGCGCGCGATGCGCCGCGCACCTGGATCGGCCCGAACATCACGTTCTCGAGCGCGGTCATTTGCGGAAACAGGTTGAACTGCTGGAACACCATGCCGCCTTCGAGCCGGATGTCGCGGATCGTCGTCGCGTTGCCGCGCACGCTCTGGCCGTCGACCAGCAGCTCGCCGCCGGTGATCTTCTCGAGCGCGTTGATACAGCGCAGCATCGTCGACTTGCCGGAGCCCGACGGGCCGACCACGACGACCACCTCGCCTGCGTCGATCTTCAGGTCGATGTTCTTCAGCACCGGCACGTGGCCGAAGCTCTTCGACACGTTCTGGAATTCGATCATGCTCATAAGATTTTCATCCGCTTTTCGACGAGCCGAAGCGCCAGCGTCATCACGCCGGTCAGTATCAGATAGATGACGGCCACCGCGAGCCCCGCTTCGGTCAACCCCTTCGGGATCGACAGCAGCGCGCCTCGCACCACTTCCGCGAGATACGCGCCCGAATTCACCGTGATCGCGGCCGTCAGGCCGTCGATGCGGATATGCGCGAGCAGCGGCAACGCGAAGTACAGGAACATCACCTGTACGACGATCGGCGTGCCGCGGATCAGTTCAATATCAATCTGGGCGAGCATGTTCATCGCCTTCGGTCCGTATGCGCGGAACATGCTCGCAATCATCCCGACGACGAAACCGCCCACCAGCCCCACCAGTGCGATGAACACCGTCAACCGGACCCCGTCCATCAGGTCCGGCAGCGCCGCCCAGATCGCCGGCCAATCGAAATTCACGTGTCGCTCCCCGTTCGATTCAAGACCGGCGCGGCCACCCCGGCCGCGCCATCGTGTGGCGTCACGCTCACATCTTCGGCGGCTCGGCGCCGAACCACTTCTTGTAGATCTGCGCGTAGCGGCCGTCGGCCTTGATCTTCACGAGCGACGCGTTGACCTTCGGCACCAGCGCGCTGCCCTTCGGGAAGCCGATCCCGTACTGGTCGCCGCTGACGGGCTGGCCCGCGACCTTCACTTTGCCCTTGCCTTCGTTGTTCACGAAGAACAGCACGTTCGGCGTGTCGTGCATCGCCGCGTCGACGCGGCCTGCCTCGAGCGCGAGGTACGCCTGGTCGATGTTCGGGAACTGGCGGATTTCCTTCGGCTTCAGGTGTGCCTCGATCCAGTCGATCGTCGCGGTGCCCGTTTTCGCGGCGATCACCTTGCCGTTCAGGTCGTCGATCGACTTGATCGACGTATTGCCGGTCTGCACCATCGCCGCGAGCCCGCTGTCGTAGTACGGCGCGGAGAAGTCGATCGCCTTCTTGCGCTCCTCCTTGATGGTCATCCCCGACAGCGCGACGTCGATGTTCTGCGTCTGCAGCGCCGGAATCAGGCCCGCGAAATCCATCGGCTGGATCGTGTACTTCCAGCCCGGGTCCTTCGCGATCTCGGCCCACAGGTCGAGATCGAAGCCGACGTACTTGTCGCCCTGCTTGAACTCGAACGGCATGAACGACGTATCGGTACCGACGACGAGCGTCTTGGTGTCCGCGCGGGCGATGCTGGCGCCGAGCGCGGCAGCGACCGCACGGCTTTCAGGAAGGAACGGCGACTCATGACTTTTCTTCGCATGGTTGAGCGAGGTAACCGGCCGGCTGGCCGGGGAATGACGACATCAAGCCGCACCGCAACATGCGATGTTGAATTATACATTAGAGCAACATGTGTTGTCAGTGTGGATACTACGACAACAAAAAAACGCGCAACGGAAAAATGTATCGAGACAAACCCGAGCCGGGGCAAGCGGGTTTGATCTGAGGAAAGGGGCGTCAGGGGTGCGGGGCGGGAGCGACCGGTCGGTCGGTGGCAATGGCGCGCCGTTGCGGAGCGTGGAAGTGCGAAAGTGCCGACGAGGCGATGTGGGCGAGCGCCGTTGCGGCGAACTCGTGTGTTGCCGTGGCGATCCGGGAATGGAGTGGACGACTGCGCATCCCGCGGAAGGAGCGAGCGAGGGACGCTGCCGCGGGCAGCGGGGCCGGACGCTTGGTGCGAAGCATCCCCTCTCACGCTGGGCCGGCGCGCGCCGGTCGCCGTCGACCGCGTTCGTGCCCAGCGAAGCCGGCGCGCCGCCGCTCAAGCGCGCGAAGGCCGTAGCGCCCGCATCCACAACGCATCCCATGACGCTCACGCGCGCGGCGCGGGTGGTGCCAGGCGAGCCCACGCACACAGCGGCGCGGGCATCGCCGGCTCGTTACCTCATCGTCGTCACGGCGCGGCGAAGAACAGCGCGACGACGCAGGCCATCCCGGCGAACCACACGAGCGAGCGCAGCGCCGCCCAGTCCAGCACGTACATCAGCGCATACACGATGCGGATCGCGACGAACGCGATCGCGAGCTGGTCGACGTGATGCGCATTCGCGCCGTTGTGCCACGCGACGACGAGCCCGGCCGTAAACAGCGCGAGCGCTTCCCACGCGTTCTGGTGCGCGGCCTGCGCCCGCGCGCGCCAGCCTTCGAGCCGCGCGAGATACGCGCGCGGCGCATGGTTGTCGTAGCCCTTGCGGGCCTTCGCGAGAAAAGTCATGGGGAACGGCAACAGCGCCACGATGAACAGGCACAGCTGGGACGTCGTCATCAAAGTCTCCTCCTTTATGATTACATCGATCAATGACACGGTCTCGCAGAGCTTAGCATCGCGACACCCCGTTCGCGCACCGGTTTTCTAGACGGCGGACTCGGCAAGGCCGGCTGCGCGAAGTCGCGACGACCCGCCCGCGAGATCGAACATTCCACCAAATCAACGCTAAATACGTTAATTAAAACTGGTCCAACATACATAAGATAGCGATCGAAACTGGCTTGGCACGTCGCCACGCCACCCTGCCGACCCCGCGCTGCACCGTCGTGCGCGCGCCGAACGACCTTCGATCCGAACCGACCATGCCCCGTCCCATCGTCGCCCATATCCGTCCCGACGCCGTCCGCCACAACCTCGACTTCATCCGCCGCACCGCCGCGCGCTCGCGCGTGTGGGCCGTGATCAAGGCCAATGCATATGGTCACGGGATCGAGCGGATCTATCCGGGCCTCGCGGCCGCCGACGGCATCGCGCTGCTCGATCTCGACGAAGCCGTGCGCGTGCGCGAGCTCGGCTGGGACAAGCCGGTGCTGCTGCTCGAAGGGATCTTCGAGCCGGTCGACGTCGAACTCGCCGACCGCCACCGGCTCACGGTGGCCGTGCACTGCGACGAGCAGCTCGATCTGCTGATCGCCGCGCAGCCGCAACGACCGATCGACATCCAGCTGAAGATGAACTCGGGGATGAACCGGCTCGGCTACCGTCCGCACCTGTTCCGCGCCGCGTGGGAACGCGCGGCGGCTGCACCGTCGATCGGCAACATCACGCTGATGATGCACTTCGCGAACGCCGACGAAGGCGAAGTCGCCTGGCAGCTCGACCAGTTCGATGCAGCCACGGCCGGGATCCCGGGCGAGCGTTCGACGTCGAATTCGGCCGCCGTGCTGTGGCATCCGCAGGCGCATCGCGACTGGGTGCGGCCCGGCACGATCCTGTACGGCGCATCGCCGACCGGCGCGTCGCGGCACATCGCCGATACGCCGCTGATGGCGGCGATGACGCTCACCAGCAAGATCATCGGCGTACAGACGCTCGCGCCGCAGGAAACGGTCGGCTACGGCCGCCGCTTCACGGCCGAGCAGCCGATGCGGATCGGCGTCGTCGCATGCGGCTATGCGGACGGCTATCCGCGCCACGCCCCGACCGGCACGCCGATCGCCGTCGACGGCGTGATGACGCGCGTGATCGGCCGCGTATCGATGGACATGCTGACCGTCGATCTGACGCCGTGCCCGAACGCCGGCATCGGCTCGAGCGTCGAGCTGTGGGGCGATCAGGTGAAGGTGGACGACGTCGCGGAAGCGAGCGGCACGATCGGCTACGAGCTGATGTGCGCACTCGCACGCCGCGTGCCGGTGGTGGTCGTGCCGCCCGGCGCGTCGGCAGCGGAGCCGGCGCTGCGCACCGGCAGCTACGGACGTTGACGAGCGCGGCGGCGGCGCGTTGCAGGTGCCGTCAGCGCGCCGCATACGGTTGCGGGCCGCATTGCACGCGGCGCGTGCGCGCAGCCGCCGCGTAGAGGCGCCGCGCATCGGCGAAGGCAACGCTGGCCCCGCACCGCGCCGCTCCCCTGCCCGCTACGAACGCCAGATCGGCTCGCGCTTCTCCAGGAACGCGTCGATTCCCTCGCCCGCATCTTCTTCCATCATGTTGCGGGCCATCACGTCGCCCGCATACGCGTATGCATCGTCGAGCGGCAGCTCGCGCTGCCGGTAGAACATCTGCTTGCCGTAGCGCACCGCCGCCGGGCTCTTCGCGACGATCTCCGCGACCTTGCGCGCGACGGCCGCGTCGAGCGCATCCTCCGGCACGGCCTCGTTGACGAGCCCCCACGCGGCGGCCGTCGCCGCATCGACGAAGCGGCCGGTGACCAGCATGTCGAACGCGCGCTTGGCGCCCACGTTGCGGCTCAGCGCGACGGCCGGCGTCGAACAGAACAGCCCGACGTTGATCCCCGACACCGCGAAACGCGCGGTATCGGCCGCGATCGCGAGATCGCATGCGGCAACCAGCTGGCAGCCGGCCGCCGTCGCGATCCCCTGCACGCGCGCGATCACCGGCACCGGCAACGCGCGCATCGCGAGCATCACGCGGCTGCATTGCGCGAACAGCGCACGGTAGTAATCGAGTTCCGGCTTGCCGCGCATCTGCCGCAGGTCGTGGCCCGCGCAGAATGCGCGGCCTTCGGCGGCGAGCACCACGCAGCGCGCCTGCGGGTCGGCGGCGATCGAATCGAATGCCGCCTGCAGGCTCGCGAGCAGTTCCTCGGACAACGCGTTGAACTGCTGCGGACGGTTCAGCCGCAGCGTGACGACGCCGTCACGCACGTCGTGCAACAGGATGGGTGCTGCCGAAGCGCAATTCGTATCCATGACGTCCCCGGTTGAAATGATGTCGATGCGATCACGCATCAATATAGTCCAACGGGGAAGCCCACGCCGCGCGGTCAGCCCGCGAGTTTCTTCAGCGCGTCGAGCACCGCGTCGCCCTTGAACGGCTTGACGATCCAGCCCTTCACGCCGGCAGCCTTGCCGCGCTCCTTCATCGCCGGGCTGCTTTCGGTCGTCAGCATCACGACGTTGACCGACGTGTTCGCCAGTTCGCCGCGGATTTTCTCGACCATCGTCAGGCCGTCCATGTTCGGCATGTTGACGTCGCTGATCACGAGGCGCACGCCGGGCGTCGCCTTGAGCTTCGCGAGCCCGTCCTTGCCGTCCACTGCCGTCGCGACGTCGAGCCCGTGATTGCGCAGGAAGCCCGCGACTTCGTCGCGCACCGTGCCCGAATCGTCGACCACCAGAATCTTTGCCATGCTTTCTTCCCCTTTTGCGTCGTTGCCGACTTCAATGTTCAAAACAGTTCGAGCTCGCCCGACTCGACCATCGGCCCGACGTCGTGCACCGTTTCGCGGAAATCCTCCGGCGACCAGCTCAAGCTGAACACGAAGCGCTGATCGAGCTGCACCGCGCGGCCCGACGCGCGATCGGTCACGCGATACTTGAAGCAGAGCTGCGGGCAGTCGCCGCCGAACGAGATGAACTTCTGCTTGTGATTGACGACGAGCGGCACCTGCACCGGATGGCGCGCGAGCGCGTCGGCGTCGCCGAGATAGCGGTCCTTGAACGCGCCCCACACGAGATTCGTCAATTCGCCGAGCACGCTGTTGACGTCGCGAAAATCGGGTGCGCGGCCGTCGTCGCGCGTGCCGCCGATCATGTCGAGCAGCGGCTGCTCGCTCGTCTGCAGCAGCATGTAGCCGCGGCACCACGCGCTTTCGAGCGCGATCAGGCTGAACACTTCGCCGAAGATGATCTGGTCGCGCACGATGCACGGCGTGTCGCATTCGATCGCCATCCCCGGAAACAGGCCGTCGAGGCGCGCCTCGGTGATCTCCGCGATGCCGCGCACGAGCGCGTTCGGGTAATCGCGGCCGAACAGGTATTCGTCGACGGCGCGCTTGAGCGGCGTCAGGTCATCGGCGACGTAGGCCGCGCACGCGACGCGCGCGAGCGCATCGGGCAGCCCGTCGCGCGACGCATCCGCCGCGCGGCGCAGGATGATCGGCAACTCGGGGCGCAGCGCGTCGATCTGCGTCGCGACGATCGCGCTCTCGGCCGGCGAGCCGCCGTAGTCTTCGGCGAGCAGGATCGCGCCGAGATCGATGTTCGAGCGCAGCACCTGCAACAGGCGGTTGCGGCGCACGGTCAGGCCCACGAGGTTGTGCTCGTCGCAAAAGCGCTTGATCGTCGCGGCATGCGCGCGGCTGTCGTCCAGCACGAGCACCTTGCTGACGGGTTGGTCCACGGTCATCTCGGATAATCCTCGGATTCGGTCAAAACAGTTCGAGCTCGCCGCCCGTGTCCACCGCAGCCGCTTCCGGCACGTGGAAATCCACCGGCGCGTTCGCGCACACGCAGAGCGTCGCGCCGATCCGCACGTCGCCGTCGAGCGTCACGTCGTACGCGGCCGTGTGAGCGGGATGCAGCGCGGCCAGGTAATCGACGCTCTCGCCGCTCAGCAGATAAGGCGTCGACATCCCGAGATCGGGAAATGGCGCGGTGAGCGCCTGGTTGATCGCGCCGCAGCACAGGTTCGCGACTTCCATGAACGCTTCGGCCAGCGGCCGCTGCGTGCTCGCTCCGGGCGTCGTCGCGGCGAAATGACGTTGCGTCGGCGCATCGTCGCGAAAGCGCAGCGCGAGCAGCAGACGGAAATGCAAGGCCGAGATCGTCAGCACGACGACCTGCTCGCGCGCATCGGGCTTGGCGCGCCGCTGGGTGCGCGACGGATCGTCCGGTGCGCGCCCGGCATCGTGCGCGACCGGCCGGATCTCGCATGGGCCGCCGCCCGCGAGCCGCGTGCGCGCCGCATCGAAGAAGATCCGCTCGAAGCCGGCACGCGCCTGCGCACTGATCACGCCGCCGCTCCTTCGAGCCGCGCGTGCAGTTGCGCCGCGAGCGTCTCGACGGTTGCCAGCGCGGCGGTGATCATCTTGCCGCCGGCCTGGATGTCCTGGAACGTCGCGGCCGTCACGAGGTCGTTGCGGTTCAGGCTGTCGCGATAGCTGTTCGACAATTGCTGCGAGCGCGCCGCCAGCCCGCGCACCTCGCTCGCGACGATCGAGAAGCCGCGCCCGGCCGCGCCGGCGCGCGCCGCTTCGATCGACGCGTTCAACGACACGATCGACACGTGCGCGACGATCGCCGACAGCTCCTGGTTCTTCGCGCGCATGTCCTGGTTCTGCGTGGTGAGCGAGATCATCTGCTCGTGCCAGCGCTCGAACGTGCCGGCCAGCCCGCGCAGCCGCGCGGCTTCGTCGGCGAGCTTCGTCGCGTGCTGCGACAGCGCCGCGCGCTCGGCCGCGAGCGCCTGCAGCGCGTCGCGCCGCTCGTCGGCGCCGGCCGTCTCGCGCGCCAGCGCCTGTTCGAGCTCCGCTTCCCGCTGCGTCCAGGCCTGCGCCGCCTGCGCATGCGCGGCGACGGCCGCGTCGGCACGCGCGTCGGCGGCGTTCAGCGCGTCGCGCAATGCGTGCGTTTCGCTCGCGATCGCGGCTGCGGAACGCGCGCGCAACACCCGCGCGACGATGAAGGCGATCAACGCGGCCGCCACGCCGCCGCTCAGAGCGGCGCCGACCGGAATCATCCACGCCTGCACGTTCACTCCGCTGCGTCGACGTTCGCGATGCCGGCGCGCGCGTGCGCCTCGACGTCCCGGCCGTCGCCCTCGGCCGCGAAACGCGCCGGCAGCGACACGATCGTCTCGAACGCGCGATACGACGCGCCGGCGCGATCGTCGGTGAAGCGCAGCGCGATGTCGCCGCCGTCGCGTTTCAGGAAATTGCGCACCGCGTCCATCCCGACGCCGCGCCCCGACACTTCGGTCACCGCGCGCGCGGTCGAGAAGCCCGGCCGGAAGATCAGCTCGGCCACGGCTTCATCGGTCATCGCCGCTTCGTTGCCGGCGTCGATCCAGCCGCGCTCGCGCGCGATCGCGCGGATGCGGGCGAGCGCAAGACCGCGGCCGTCGTCGCGCAGCACGAAGCGCAGCGCGTCGCCGTCGGCGGCAACCGCGATGTCGATGGTGCCGGCCACCGGCTTGCCGGCCGCGCGCCGCTCGTCGGACGTTTCGATCCCGTGGTCGAGCGCGTTGCGCAGCAGATGCATGAACACGTTCTTCAGCGTCGCGCCGATCTCGCTGCGCACGCGCTGCCCGTTGCTGTCGATATGCACGACCGGCGCGGGCTTGCCGAGCTCGGCCGCGAGCGACGGCAGCGATTCGATCACGCCGGCCAGCGCATCGCCGATCCGCTGCGTGCCGAACTGGCTCAGCAGGCGGCGCACCGAATCGCGCGCGGCGAGCCAGTCGCTCGCGTTCGCGGGATCGGCGCCGTCGAGCATGCGCAGGCTCTCGCTGATATGCGCGCGCTCAACCATCAGGTAGTCGGCGCCGTCACGCGGCACCGGCTCGCCGTCGCGGCCGAGCGTCACCGCGTTGATCGTCGCGTAATGGTCGACCGCGTCGCGCACGCGGGCCAGGTCTTCCATCAACGCATCGCGGTTCCATTCGGGGCCGCCGTCCGCGCGGCGCAGCGATTCGTACGCCTGCTCCGCCTCGTGCACGATGTTGGTCAGGTGCTGCAGGCTGTACGTGCGCGCATTGCCCTTGATCGTGTGCATGTTGCGGAACAGCGCGGCGACGATCGAATGATCGGCGCGCTCGTGCTGGCGGATCATCCGCTCGTTTTCGCTGAGGAAGCCCTTCGCGCTGTGCACGAAGTCGTGGAACTTGTCCTGGCTGATCGACAGGATCTCGCCGATCATCTCGAGCCGGCGCTGTTGTTCGCCCGCTTGCGCGGTCAGCTCGCGAATCTCGGTCACGTCACGCACGCACAGCATCAGCCGCACGACCGTGTCGGTGTCGTCGGTGATCGCCGACCAGCTCAGGTCGAGCCATTTCTCGCGGCCGTCCGGCATCCGCTTCGCGACTTCGTTGACGAGCAGGTGCTCGTTGAACGCGAAGTTCATGCTGTCCTCGCCGAGACACGCGTGCACGGCCGCTTCGACCTGCGAGCGCGCGTCGGCGCCGATGCTCGAATCGTCGAACACGAGCGCCATCAGGTCGCGGCCCGCGATGTCGTCGGTCTCGAAGATGGTTTCCAGATACGCCGAATACTCGCCGTGCACGCGCGCGCCTTCGACGACGGTCAGGATCCCCTGCTGCATGTTCTGCAGCATCGCCTGGATGTCGGCCGTCTTCTGCTTCAGCTGCGCGGCGTTCTGCTGGATCTTCTCGATCATCCCGTTGAACGCGACGATCGAGTGACCGATCTCGTCCATCCGGCCGACCGGCACGCGCCGCGTGAAGTCCTGGCTCGTCGCGATCTCGCTCATCATGGTCTGCATCCGGCTCAGCGGGCGCGTGATCTGGCGGTACAGCACGAAGCCGAGCGCCGTCAGCAGCACGACGACCGTGCCCGCGACGCCCGCGATCGCGGTCGCCGTGGTCGCCAGCATGCCGTTCAGCGCGCTGATCGCGTCGTCCTTCTGGCGGTTCTTCTCGATGCGCAGCGTGTCGACGATCCCTTCGAGTTCGTCGCGATACTGCGCGACGTTCGCGAACAGGTACGCCTGCGCCATCTCCGCCTTGCCGTCGGCCTTCATCTTGACGGTGTCGTCGATCGCGGCGAAGTAGTTCGCGGCGCTGTCGCGCGCTTGCGCGACGAGCCCTTGCTGCGCCTGGCCGACCGCCGACTTCGCCTGTGCGTCGAGCGCGGCGCGCAGCGCCGCCTGCTTCGCCTTCAGCTCGTCGCGCGCCTGCGAGGCGGTTTGCGGGTCCGGTGCGTACACCAGCGTCATCGTCGCGATCTGGATGTTCTTCACGTCGGCGACGAGATCCGCCGACGCGAGCGCGCTCGGCACGATTCCCTGGGTAACCTGACGGACCTCGGCGGCGCTCTTGCGCGTCTGGTACACGGCGTACGCGCCGATCGAGGACAGCGCGATGAACGTCAGGACGACTAGCAGCGTAATGCGATGACGAATGGTCATGAGTACAGCTCCCCGCAGCGATCCGGCTTCAATCGCCCTCTGGTCTATTGAAAGAATATGAGCGGCGAATTATCGGGGATGGTGTATGACGGTCCGATGACCGGAAATCAATGGATCGTTGATGAAATTGCAATGATTAATTGCGCAGCCGAATTCCTAAAGTTCCGACGGAATCGGCCGTTAATCGTTGTCCGGCAAGGGTTCGCCATCTCCTTTCAGCGCGGCGACGGACGAATTCGGATATGCGCTTTCCATTCGTAATCCGGCGATTGAAATGGTGTCGATTCCGGCAGAACGCCTGCAAATCGTCGAGGTCGGCTGGCTGCCGGCCGGACATTTGGCGGCAGTTTTCCGGTGGCTGATTCGCAATACGCGCGACGCAGCGCCGGCCGCGATGCCGGACGGCATTCATTCCTGTCGGGAAAGGATCAATCACCATCCGGCGGTTCACTCTGCCGGCTGCGCGGCATAGACTGTCGGATCGTTTCGCTACCGGACCCACGCGATGACCGACGTTGCCCAGCTGACCACCGACCCCGAATCGGGCCTCCACTACCGGCTGCGCGCGGCCGTCGGCCGCCCGGCGGGCCGCCTGTTGCTGCTGCACGGCGTCGGCGGCAACGAAACCAATCTGCTGAACCTGGCCGATACGATCGACCCGCGCATCGAAATCGCGTTCCTGCGCGCGCCGCTGGCGTTCGGGCCAGGCCAGCATGCATGGTTTCCGGTGCGCTTCGGCCCGAACGGCCCGGAAATCGACGCGGCCCGCGCCGATGCGAGCCGCCTGAAGCTGATCGCGCTGCTGCGCGCGCTACGCGCGCGCGACGCCGCGCAGCAAGCCGCCGCGTTGCCCGTCGCGATCGCCGGCTTCAGCCAGGGCGGCATCATGAGCGCGAGCGTCGCGCTCACGTCGCCGGCCGACGTCGCCGCGTTCGCGGTGCTGTGCGGGCGCATCCTGCCGGAAATCGATCCGCTGATCGCACCGCGCGACGCGTTGAAGCCGCTGCACGCGCTGGTGATGCACGGCCGCTTCGACGACAAGCTGCCGCTCGCATGGGCCGACACGGCCGACGCGAAGCTGACGGCGCTCGGCGTCGCGCACGACACGTGGCGCTACGACGCCGGCCACGAACTCACCGCGCAGATGGCGGCCGATTTCAGCCAATGGATCGGTGCGCGGTTCGGCTTGAACTGAGCGCGGTGGGCCGGCCGGGCGCCGGCGCGCGCGGCCGGCATCGTCAGACGCTGCCCGCGGGATCGGCGGCGATCGGCGAGGCAGCCTGGGCCGCGGCCGCAGCAGCGGCATCGCGCGCCGCGCCGCGCTTCGCGAGCTTCCAGCCGACCACCAGCGCGAGTACGACGACCGGAATCATCGCGACGGTCCACGTGCCGCCGGGATAGTCGAACGCCATCAGCACCAGCACGCTGACCAGGAATCCGAGCGTGAGCCACGACGTGAACGGCGCGCCGGGCATCCGGAACGACACCGGGCTCAGCTCGCCGCGATCGACCGCGCGGCGGAACAGGATCTGGCACATCACGATGAAGCCCCAGGTCGTGATGATGCCGAGCGACGCCATGTTCAGCACGATCTCGAACGCCTGCGCCGGCACGATGTAGTTCAGCGGCACGCCGAGCGCGTTGACCGCGACCGTGACGAGGATGCCGCCGTACGGCACGCCGCGCGCATTCATCCGCGACACGAAACGCGGCGCCGAGCCGCCCATCGCGAGCGAGCGCAGCACGCGCCCGGTCGAATACAGGCCCGAGTTCAGGCTCGACAGCGCGGCGGTGAGCACGACCACGTTCATCACCGTGCCGACGTACGGCACGCCGAGCTTGCTGAAGAACGTCACGAACGGGCTTTCGTGGGCGCTGTACGCGGTCCACGGCAGCAGCATCGTCAGCAGCACGACGGAGCCGACGTAGAACAGCGCGATGCGCCACATCACGCTGTTGATCGCCTTCGGCAGCACCTTGCGCGCGTCGGCGGTCTCGCCCGCGGCGACGCCGACGAGCTCGATGCTCGCATACGCGAACACGACGCCCTGCACGATCAGCACGGCCGGCAGGATGCCGTGCGGAAAGATCCCGCCGTGATCGGCGACCAGATGCAGGCCCGGCATCTGCCCGGCGACCGGATGGCCGCTCGCGAGAAACACCGCGCCGACCGCGAGGAACAGCGCGAGCGTCCCGACCTTGACGATCGAGAACCAGAATTCCATTTCGCCGAACACCTTCACGCCGATCATGTTCATCACCGACACGATGCCCAGCGCGCCGAGCGCGAACACCCATTGCGGCACGTCGGTGAACACCGCCCAGTACTTCATGTAGATCGCGACGGCGGTGATGTCGACGATGCCGGTGGTCGCCCAGTTCAGGTAGTACATCCAGCCCGCGACGAACGACGCGCGCTCGCCCATGAACTCGCGCGCGTACGACACGAACGAGCCGCTGGTCGGCCGGTGCATCACGAGCTCGCCGAGCGCGCGCATGATCAGGAACGCGAACGCGCCGCACACCAGGTAGACGAGCGCGAGCGCGGGCCCCGCGCTCTGCAGGCGCCCGCCCGCGCCGAGAAAGAGGCCGGTGCCGATCGCACCGCCCATCGCGATCATCTGCACGTGGCGCGGCTTGAGCTTCTGTTCATAGCCGGCCTCGTGCGACGCGAACATCGCGTCGCGCTCGGCATCGCGGGGTTGCGCGCCGCCGGTCTTGGCCGGCGCGCGCTCGCTGACGTGCTTCATGGTGTGTCTCCGTTTCTTGATGTGTCGCGCCGCCGACGCGGCGCCGCGGGAACGGCGCGCGGGCGGCCGGCGGCAGGCGCCGGCGCCGCGTGGCCGAAATCAGTAAGCGCGCGGGCGGATCAGCGCTTCGGGTTGCAGCGCGTCGTCGAGTTGCGCATCGGTCATCAGCCGGTGTTCCAGCACGACCTCGCGAATCGACTTGCCGCTCTCGTGCGCCTCCTTGGCGACGGCAGTGGCGCGCTTGTAGCCGATGTACGGGTTCAGCGCGGTGGCGAGCGCGACCGAGCGCTCCATCGTGTCGCGCAGCCGCTCGGGGTTCGCGGTGATGCCGCTCACGCAGCGATCGGCGAGCGTCGTGCAGGCCGCGCTCAGATGGCCGAAGCTGCGGAACAGCGCGCTGGCGATCACCGGCTCGAACGCGTTGAGCTGCAGCTGGCCGGCCTCGGCGGCGAACGTCACGGTCAGGTCGTTGCCGAACACCTCGAATGCGACCTGGTTCACGACCTCCGGAATCACCGGGTTCACCTTGCCCGGCATGATCGACGAGCCGGCCTGCACCGGCGGCAGATTGATCTCGCCGAAGCCGGCGCGCGGGCCGCTCGACAGCAGCCGCAGGTCGTTGCAGATCTTCGACAGCTTGACGGCGATCCGCTTCAGCACGCCCGACATCTGCACGAACGCGCCGCAATCCTGCGTCGCCTCGATCAGGTTCGGCGCGGTGCTCAGGTCGAGGCCGGTGATGCGCCGCAGTGCGGCCAGCGCCTTCGCCGCATAGTCGGGATGCGCGGTGATGCCGGTGCCGATCGCGGTCGCGCCGAGGTTGATCTCGCGCATCAGCCAGCCGGCCTCCTGCAGGCGCGCGATGTCTTCGCTCACCATCACCGCATAGGTCGAGAACTCCTGGCCGAGCGTCATCGGCACCGCGTCCTGCAACTGCGTGCGGCCGAGCTTGAGCAGATCGGCGAATGCGTCGGCCTTCTGCGCGAACGCGTCGCGCAGGTGCGCCATCGCCTCGAGCAGTTGCTCGACCGCGAAGCAGGTCGCGATGCGGATCGCGGTCGGGTAGACGTCGTTGGTGCTCTGTGCGAGGTTGACGTGCTCGTTCGGATGCAGATGTTCGTACTGGCCGCGTGCATGCCCCATGATTTCGAGCGCGCGGTTGCAGATCACCTCGTTCGCGTTCATGTTGGTCGACGTGCCCGCCCCGCCCTGGATGACGTCGACCACGAACTGGTCGTGCAGGCGGCCGTCGCGGATTTCGGCGCAGGCGGCGGCGATCGCGTCGCGATACGCACGCGGCAGCAGCCCGAGCTCGCAGTTGGCGTCGGCGGCCGCTTCCTTGACCGCCGCCAGCGCGACGACGAGGTACGGCAGCGACGCGATCGTGCGCCCGGAGATGTCGAAGTTCTCCTGCGCGCGCAGCGTATGGACGCCGTAGTACGCCGAGTCGGGCACGTTTCGCTGCCCTAATAGATCCGCTTCGACGCGAAAGCCGCGTTCCGTCATGGTGTCCCTCCTGTTGTCTCGTTGCGCTGCCGAAAACGGCGGCGTGCACCGCTGTCCGACGCGCGGGATCGCATTCTATGCCTTTGCAGAGTGATGCTCGTTTCTGTATTATCGAAAGCGGTTTTGCGTGGAACGCAACAGCAGGAGACGGATGAACACCATGGCGAGAGACACCGGCATCGATCACCTCGGCGCGATGCGCGCGTTCGTGCGGGTCGTCGAAATGGGGAGCTTTTCCGCGGTGGCAAAGGAGATGCGCGTGTCGACGTCGACGGTCGCGCGCAAGATCACCGCGATCGAGGACGCGCTCGGCGTCGCGCTGCTGCATCGTTCGACGCACAGCGTGACGCTGACCGAGGCCGGCCACATCTACCTGGAGCGCGCGGTCACGCTGATCGCCGATCTCGACGACACGCTGCGCGTCGTCGCCGAGCTGAACGCGCAGCCGAGCGGGCCGCTGAAGCTCACCGCGCCGGTCGCGTTCGGCCGCCGCCATCTCGCGCCGCTGATCGCGCCGTTTCTCGCGCGCTACCCGACGATCCAGCTCGACGTGCGGCTCACCGACAACCACAACGATCTGGTCGCCGGCGGCTTCGATCTCGACATCCACGAGGGCGAGAACTATCTGGACAATCTCGTCGTCCACCGGCTGTCGCGCAACGACAGCGTGCTGTGCGCGACGCCCGGCTATCTCGACCGTTGCGGGCGACCGGCGACGCCGCAGGATCTGCAGCAGCACAATTGCCTGCGCTACGTGCATCCGGACGGCGATCCGCGCTGGGAACTGGTGCGCGGCGACGAGCGGCACAGCGTGCTGCCGGCCGGCAACCTCGTCACCGATCACTCGGAGCTGCTGCTCGACGCGACCTGCGCGGGGCTCGGCATCGCCGAGTTCGAGATCTGGCTGGTGCGCGACCTGCTCGCGAGCGGCCGGCTCGAGGCCGTGCTGCCGCGCTACCGGCTGCACAACAAGCTGACCGGCGACTACATCTACATCGCGTATCTCGCGAACCGGCGCAGCTCGGCGAAGCTGCGCGTGCTGAAGGACTTTCTGGCCGAACATCTCGCGCACATCGGCGAGCTGTCGGAGGTCGAGCTGATGAAGATTCGCGACGCGCTCGCGTAACCGGCGCGGCGGCGGCCGTGCAATCGCATGGCCGGCGTCGCGCCGGGCATGCGCGCGTCAGGGTCAGCGGCAGCGACATCGCCATGGTCCGTTCGGATACCGGGCTCCACGGCGTGTGCAGCGGCCGAGCGCTTTCCGCGCCCGGCGCGGCGGTTCGCGTCAGGCCGGTTGCAGCTCGAACGGGAAGCGCGCGTGCCCGATCTCGACACCCTGCGTGTTCAGCATGCGCGGCCGATGGAACGCGGCGAGCTGCGCACGCTGCGCGTCGGTGCCGATCCCCAGCCGCTCGAGCAACTCGCTGACGACCATGTACAGCACGTCGATGTTGCCGTCGCCGATCTTGACCGAGATGCCGAGCGCGCCCTGCGCGCCGAGTTCGCGCGTGCGTGCGCAGGCGCGCACGCCGATCCCGTAGCATGCATCGGCGCCGAGCTTGCCGACCACCTGCCCTTCGAACGCGTTCATCAGCACCGTGCAGTAGCGGCCATCTCCGGCGACCAGCTCCGGATGCGCCGTCATCGCCCGATGGATGCGCGCGAGCGCGCGCACGCGATCGGTGGTCGCGACGCTGCCGGCTTCGACCGCATCCGCGCTGTCGGCGAGCGACGCGTAGAGACGCGCGAGCCGGTCGAGCGGGAATGCCGGGGTCGGCAGATTGCAGCCGTCGATCGCCCAGTCGACCTCGTCTTCGCGCAGCCCGCACGCGTCGGCGAGCACCTGCTTGACGCGCAGCTGCATCGGATGCTCGGGCAGATGGTAGTCGGCGATCGCGGCGCCGAGCACGCGCGCGCCGGCCAGCATGCCGACGTGCTTGCCCGAACAGTTGCTGCACACGCCGGTGGGCGTGTAGTCGCGCTTGATCCACGAGCGGTACACCTCATCCGACAGCGGCGCATGGCCGCCGCAGCGCAGGTCCGACTCGTGCGCATCGACCTTCGCCAGCATCGCGCGCGTGCGCGCGATGTGCCGCTCCTCGCTGCTGTGCGATGCGCACATCAGCGCGATGTCGGCGTCGTCGAAACCGAAGCGCTCGGGCGCGCCCGTCTCGATCACGGACAACGCCTGCGCCGGCTTCGCCGCCGAACGCGCGAGCGTCACCCGGAACGGATCGCCGAACCGGAACAACAACTTGCCGTGCGCATCCACCACCGCGATATCGGCGACGTGCGTGTTCTCGATCGCATTGCCGCGGTACGTGACGACCGCTGCGCGTTGGGTGTCCATCTTCTACTGTCTCCTTCGTCGGGGCCTGATTCGCCGGGGCCCGTGCAACCGGTACGGCAGTGTATCGACTCGCCGTTCGAGCGCAGCGCCCACCGATGGAAAGCGGCTTTGCGCGATGCGCAAAGCCGTCGCCGCGCTCCGCGCCGTGAGTATGACGATTTCGTTGCGGAACAATACGATTGTTTACATATTTCCTACCGCTCCGTACAATCGCAATCGCTAATGCGAATCATACGCATTTGTATTGACGTTTTCCGACACGACGGCCGCGGCCGGCCGTGTCGCGACGACGCGTCCGATTCACGCTACTTTCGCTGCCTTTCGCCATGTCCGTCCCGTTCAAGACGCGGCCTCGTGCCGTCGTGTCCGCACTCGCCTGCTCCGTGTTCCTGACGCCGCTGCTCGCGCGCGCGGAAACCGCCGCCGCTTCGGCTCCGTCCACTGCTTCGACCGATTCCTCCGGTTCCGCAGCGCCCGCGCCGTCGGCGACGCTGCCGGCCATCGCGGTGCAGTCGTCCGCGCTGTCGGACATGCAGGTGAAGCGTTCGCCGTCGTACAAGTTCACCGCGCCGCTGCTCGACACGCCGCGCTCGGTCACGGTGATTCCCGAGCAGCTGATCAAGGAGAAGAACGTCACCTCGTTCGCGGACGCGCTGCGCTCGGTGCCGGGCATCACGTTCCTCGGCGGCGACGCGGCCGCGAACCCGTCGGCCGACCGTCCGGTGATCCGCGGCTTCGAATCGCGCAACTCGATCTTCGTCGACGGGATGCGCGATTCGGGCGTGCAGAACCGCGAGACGTTCGCGGTCGAGCAGATCAGCGTGATCAAGGGTCCGGACTCCGTGTACGCGGGCCGCGGCTCGGTGGGCGGCAGCATCGACATCGTCACGAAGACGCCGCAGAACGACAACTTCGTCAACGGCAGCATCGGCTTCGGCACCGACGGCTACAAGCGGGCGACGCTCGACGCGAACCGCAAGATCGGCGACACGACGGCCGTGCGGCTGAACGTGATGGGCCACGACGCGAACCAGCCCGGCCGCAACGACGTGTACAACAAGCGCTGGGGCGTCGCGCCGTCGGTCGTGTTCGGGCTGAACACGCCGACTACCGTCACGGTCAGCTACTACCACATGAACTCGTACGACATGCCCGACTTCAGCGTGCCGTTCCGCGCGTCGGGTGGCACGCCGGTGCCGACCGATCGCGGCCGGTTCTTCGGGCTGAACACGCGCGACTACCGCTACGGCCAGACCGACACCGGCGAAGTGCGCGTCGAGCACCGCCTCAACGACGCGTGGAAGCTGAAGAACACGACGATGTTCGGGCGCTCGACGCTCGACTACGTCGCGACGAACCCGCAGATCCTCGCGTCGAACCCGAACCTGATCGCGTTGCAGGCGAAGAGCGGCAAGTACGCGCTGAACAGCATCGCGAACCAGACCGAAGTGACCGGCAGCGCGCAACTGTTCGGAATGAAGCACACGATGACGGCCGGCGTCGAGTTCAGCCATGAGCAGTCGCGCTACGAGGGCTATCTGGTGTCCGATGCCGCCGGCCACAACATCCGCACCGGCGGCCCGTGCTCGGTGGCCGGCAACTGCACGCCGCTCGCGGGCGGCTGGAACCCGAACATGCCGTGGACCGGCAGCATCGTGCTGAACGGCGACAAGGGCTTCCCCGGCGCGACGACGAACACGCGCACCGACACCGTGTCGGCGTACATCTTCGATACGGTCAGGCTGTCCGAGCGCTGGCAGTTCAACACCGGGCTGCGCTTCGACCGCTACGACACGACCGGCAAGCAGGCCGGCGTCGCCGACCTGTCGAATACGTCGAACCTGTTCAGCTACCAGTTCGGCCTCGTGTTCAAGCCGGTGACGAACGTGAGCCTGTACGCGTCGTACGGCACGTCGTCGAACCCGCCGGGCTCGAACGCGGGCCTCGGCGGCGGCTCGGACCAGATCACCGCGACGAACCAGGATCTCGCACCCGAGCGCTCGCGCAACATCGAGGTCGGCGCGAAGTGGGACGTGCTGCAGGATCAGCTGTCGCTGACGTCGGCGCTGTTTCAGACCGACAAGACCAATGCGCGCGTGAGCGACGGGCTCGGCCATACGGTCAACGCGGGCAGCCAGCGCGTGCGCGGCGTCGAGCTCGGCTTCGCGGGCAATCTGACGCGCAAGTGGCGCGTGTTCGGCGGCTACTCGTACCTGAACGCGATCACGACCGATGCGGGCCCCGGCAGCCCCGGCGCGTCGGGCCTGCCGATGGTGATGGTGCCGAAGCACAACTTCACGCTGTGGACGAGCTACGACGTGCTGCCGCAGCTGACGCTCGGCGCCGGCGCGACGGTGATGAGCAAGACCTACGCCTCGGTATCGTCGGCCGTGAAGAAGTGGACGCCCGGCTACGCGCGCTTCGACGCCGCGGCAACGTGGCGCGTGAACAAGACGATGGATGTGCAGCTGAACGTGCAGAACCTGTTCGACAAGCAGTATTACGCGAGCGCGTATCCGATCTACGCGACGTGGGCGCCGGGCCGCTCGGCAATGGTCACGCTCAACTTCTATCAGTAAGCGCGAGCGGCGGGCGATGGCGCGGGGCGGCTTGCGGGCCGCCCTGCTCACCGCTCACCGCGATGGAGATTACGCTTCGATCGCGAGCAACGCGAACGTCGCGAGCCAATGTTCGCCCATGTAGTCACCGGCCACGTGCGCGAGCGCGCTGGACAGATGGCGCTCCGCCGCATCGAGCAGTTTCGCGCGCCGCACGTCGTGTTCCGGCAGCGCGCGCGCCAGTGACCGCTGGCACCACGCGCGGCTCAGGTTCAAGCCGTCCAGATGCGCGATCTTGCCGTCGCTGCGGTCGCTGACCGTCGCCGGCACGAACAGCGTCGCCGGTTCGCCGCGCGCGAGATCCGGCAGGAAGCGTGCGAACCAGCCGTCGAAGTCGGCGGCCGGCAGCACGCGCCGCATCAGCTCCGCCTCCATCAGCGCGGGCGACAGGAACTCGTCGCCCGAGGGCTCCCACGCCTGGCACGCGACGTCGTTCAGATGCCAGCGCTTCGCGGTATCGGCGATCAGCGCGGCGAGCCCGTCGCGCCGCGTGGCGCGCGCGAAATCATGCGCGAGCGCGAGCGCGAACGCGGTGTTGAAGTGCGTGCCGACGCGCAGCGGATAGGTCGCTTTCGGCAGGAACGTCTCGAAGCGCGACACGAACAAGTCGGCGAGCGGCGCCATCGTCTTCGCCCAGCGCGCCGCCTGCGGCACCGCGCCGCTCAGCGCGAGCCGCTCCAGTTGTCCGGACAGCGCGAGCAGCCACGCCCAACCATAGGGCCGCTCGAAACCTCTGTTGTGCGGCAGCGCGAGATACGCGCGTTCGCCGGCGACGTTCGCGTCGGTGAAATGCGCATCGACGACGGCGACGATCTGCGCGGCCTGCGGCAGCGCCGGATAGCGCTCGAGCACGCGCAGCACGAGCCAGTAGCCGTGCACGCAGGAATGCCAGTCGTAGCTGCCGTAGAAGATCGGGTGCAGCGCACGCGGCCCCTGCACGTCGTGCGGGCCGGCGAGCTCGTGCGTGAGCTTGTTCGGATATTCGCGGGTCAGGTGCGCGAGCGCGAGCGACGCGAATTTCGCGGCCAGCTCGGCAGTCAGTCGGTCGGTCATGGGGTCTCGTCAGTAGCGGAATACGAACGCGTACATCAGCAGCGTATTGACGGCCAGCAGCAGCACGGCGGTCGGCCACTGCGCCTTGATCACGCCGTTCTTGTCCTTCAGTTCCAGCAGCGCGGCCGGCACGATGTTGAAGTTCGCGGCCATCGGCGTCATCAGCGTACCGCAGAAGCCGCTCAGCATCCCGATCGCCCCGAGGATCGCCGGGTTGCCGTGAAATTGATGGACGATCAGCGGCAGGCCGATGCCGGCCGTCATCACCGGGAACGCCGCGAACCCGTTGCCCATGATCATCGTGAACAGCGCCATCCCGACCGTGTATGCGGCAACGACCGCGAACGGCGAATCGACCGGCACCCAGTCGCGCACGAGCCCCGACACCACGCCGCCGACGCCCGCGAGCGCGAACAGCGCGCCGAGCGCCGCGAGCATCTGCGGCAGGATCGCGGCCCAGCCGACGGCGTCCATCGTGTGACGCGCCTCTTTCAGCGCATGAACGGGCGAATCGCGCAGCATCGCGAGCGCGACGGCGAACGCGACGAGCGTGCCGAGCACGAGCGAAATCAGCGTCACGCTCTTCGGTTCGACGAACGGCACGAGCCTGAGCACGAACGTGCCGATCAGCGTGACGACGGGAATCAGCAGCGCGGGCAGGAACAGCCGGTTGCCGAAGCGCAGCGCGTTCGCCGCGCGCCGCGCGGCCGCCGCCTCGCCGGCTTCGTCGGACTTGCCGCGGCCGAGCTTGCCCGAGCCGGCGATCAGCGCCAGCGCGATCGCGAGACAGCCCGTCACGAAGTGCGGCAGCAGCGCGCCGAACAGGAACGTCAGCGCATAGATGGCCCAGAACGCGAAATTGACGACGCGGCGCGGGTTCGTGCGATCCATCAGGTTGAAGCACGCGAACGCGGCGAACATCGCGCCGGCCACCGAGTACAGCGGTTCGAGACCGATCATCCCGCGCCCTCCCGCGCGAACGCGCCGAAGCCGCGCGACAGCCGCCGGTCGAGCAGCGCGAGCCGCGCGCAATGGATCAGCAGCGCGGCGAGCGCGGTCGGAATCGCCCACACCGACAGCTGCAGCGGCTCGATCGAGATGCCGTTCTGTTCGAGAAAGCCCTTGATCAGCAGGATCGACTGGATCGCGATGAAGATGTCTTCGCCGAAGAACACGGCGACGTTGTCGGCCGCCGAGGCGTGCGCGCGGATCTGCTGGCGCACCGACTCCGGCAGCTCGCCGTGGCGGCCGACCGCCGCGGCCTCGGCCATCGGCGCGATCAGCGGCCGCACCATCTGCGCGTGGCCGCCGAGCGACGTGAGGCCGAGCGCGGCGCTCACCTGGCGCAGCACGAAGTACAGCATCAGCACGCGCCCGGTCGTCGCCGCGTGCACGCGCGAGATCATCCGCTTCGCCTGCTCCTTCAGTCCGTTGCGCTCGAGCAGCGCGATCACCGGCAGCGTCAGCCAGATGAGGCCCATGTAGCGGTTCTCGGCGAACGCCTTGCCGAACGCGCTCACGATGCCGACGATGTCCATCCCGCCCGCCAGCCCCGTCGCGAGCCCGGCGATCGTCACGACCAGCAGCGCGTTGAAGCGCAGCGCGAAACCGATCACGACGATCGGCACCCCAATCAGCACCAGCATTGCCGCTCCTTCCGTTGGATGCGCGGCGCCGTCCCGGCACGCCGCAGGCCCGGTTTCGACCGGGTTCAGGCGGCAAAATCTAACACGAGAATTTATCGATAAAAAGTCGATGATTTGCGGCTTCGGGTAAACGTTGAAGCGTGCCGGCACGCGGCGGCGGCGCGCCGTCGGCAGGCTGCGGCGGCCGCATGGCGCCGGTGCGCGGCGCGTCGCGCCGGCACGGGCGCACGCCGGGCCGCGTGGCGCGGCACCGGTGCGGCGACCAGGGCATGTTCACGCTGATAACGGGCTTGCGAACGAGCCTTTGCGCCCGCCGGGCAAAAAGAGAGGGCGCGATAGCCGTAGTAGCTATTGCAACGACGAACGACGACGCCCTGCGCGCGCAAAGGCTCGTTCCCTGTTTGGAAAAGTTCGTTCGTGGGGCTGGCCCGTTATTAGCGCGAACATGCCCTAGACTGGAAAGCATACGCAACGTATGGGAGAGCCGCCATGATCGACGTATTTCAGACCATCGGCAGCCGCGCGTTCTCCGCTCATCTGGCGAAGGACGGGATGGTGACGTTGATGGAGCAGCGCCACGAGGTCGACCGCGTGACGCTCGCCACCGCGTACGCCGCGCTCGTCGAGGCATCCGAGCAGGAGGCCGATCTGCGCGACGCGACCGTCGAAGGGATGATGCGCGCGCTGATCCAGGGGTACGCGCGCAGCCATTGACCCGAGCCGCGCCGCCGAGGCGGCGCGTCGGCCGGCAACCCCGACCCGCGTGCGACATCGCGTCGTGCCTGCGCGGGCATCCGGCACGTTCCCGCATCCGGCGCGATAATGGCGCGCTGCGCGGCCCGCCTGCCGCTGCGTTCGGCGGTCTCGCGCGCAACCGTTGGCGCGCCGCGCCGGCATGCAGGCGCGAGCGCCGGCCGACCGGCCGCGTTCGCGCGGATCCGATCCCGATGAAACGCCGCCACACTCCCTCAGCCATCGCGCAATCCGGCATCGATCATGACCAGTGACTTCACCCGCCCGCCCGGCGGCTCGCATGCGGCGCTCGACAGCGCGCGCGGGCCGCGCACGCCGACCGCCGACACCCCGGCGATGGTTCTGCTGGTCGACGACCAGACGATCGTCGCCGAGGCGATCCGGCGCGCACTCGTCGACGAGGAAGGGATCGACTTCCACTACTGCCCGCGCTCGGACGACGCACTGGCCGTCGCGATCGACACGCGCCCGACGGTGATCCTGCAGGATCTCGTGATGCCCGGCGCGGACGGGCTGAGCCTCGTGAGCGCGTACCGCGCGAACCCGGCGACGCGCGACGTGCCGATCATCGTGCTGTCGACCCAGGAAGACCCGGCGATCAAGAGCACGGCGTTCGCGTGCGGCGCGAACGACTACCTCGTCAAACTGCCGGACCGCATCGAGCTGGTCGCGCGGATCCGCTATCACTCGCGCTCGTACATGAACCTGCTGCAGCGCGACGAGGCCTATCGCGCGTTGCGGCAGTCGCAGCAGCAACTGCTCGAGGCCAATCTGGAACTGCGGCGCCTCACGCACTCGGACGGCCTCACCGGGCTGTCGAACCGCCGCTACCTCGACGAATATCTGGCCGCCGAATGGCGCCGCGGCGCGCGCGAGCGCAGCGAGCTGTCGCTGCTGATGATCGACGTCGACAACTTCAAGCTGTACAACGACACGTACGGGCACGTGTCGGGCGACGGCGTGCTCAGGCAGGTAGCCGCGACGATCGAGCGCTGTCTCGCGCAGTCGGGCGATTTCGCCGCGCGTTTCGGCGGCGAGGAGTTCGCGGTCGTGATGCCGGCCACGACGCCGGGCGCCGCGCGGCTGCTCGGCGAGAAGATCCGCCTCGCGGTGGAGGCGCTGCGGCTTGAGCACACGCATTCGTCGACGGGACGCTACGTGA
Source organism: Burkholderia sp. B10 (assembly GCF_004368385.1). NCBI lineage: Bacteria > Pseudomonadati > Pseudomonadota > Betaproteobacteria > Burkholderiales > Burkholderiaceae > Burkholderia > Burkholderia sp. B10. Next base: position 42,942 of record NZ_PQMX01000019.1, read on the forward strand.
CGATCAGCATCGGCGGCGCGAGCATCGTGCCCGCGCCGGGCGTGCCGGCCACCTTGCTGATCGAAGCGGCCGATCGCGCGCTGTATCGCGCGAAGCACGGCGGCAAGAATCGCGTCGACGTGGATGCGCAACCCACGCCGGCGCCGCCGGCGCCGCGGGCGCCGTCGGCGCCCGGCAGCGATCCCGACCGCTCGCCTACGCGGTGACGAGGCGGCGCGCGTAGTCGGCCGCTTCGAGCGGCCGGTCGAACAGGTAGCCCTGTTGCATGTCGCAACCGATCTGCTGCAGGAACCGCGACTGCGCTTGCGTCTCGACGCCTTCCGCGGTCACCTTCATGCCGAGCGAGTGCGCCATCGCGACGACGGCCTGCGTGATCGCCACCGAGTCGCGATGATCGGGCACGCCCGACACGAACGAACGGTCGACCTTCAGGTTGTGCAGCGGGAAGCGCTTCAGGTAAGCGAGCGATGAATAGCCGGTGCCGAAGTCGTCGACGGAGATCCGCACGTTCAGGTCCGCGAGCGCTTCGAGCATCGGCAGCACGGTTTCCGTGTCGTTCATCAGCACGCCCTCGGTGATTTCGAGCTGGAGCGCGCGCGGGTCGAGCTTCGTCAGCGCGAGACAGCGGTAGACCGATTCGACGAGGCCCTCGTGGAACTGCCGCGGCGACAGGTTGACGGACAGCATCATGTCGGGCGCGATCGTGCGGCGCCATTCGGCGGCCTGCCGGCAGGCCGTTTCGAGCACCCATTGGCCGATCGCGACGATCAGGCCCGTGTCTTCCGCGACCGGGATGAACTCCGCCGGCGACAGCGGCCCGAGCTCCGGACTGGTCCAGCGCAACAGCGCCTCCGCGCCGACCGTGCGGCCGCTGCGCGCGTCGACGACCGGTTGATACGCGAGCCGCAGCGCATCCGACGAGATCGCGCGGCGCAGCGACTGCTCGATCGCGAAGCGGCGCTGCAGCCGCAGGTTCAGCTGCGCGGTGAAGAACGTGAAGTGGTTGCGACCGCGCTGCTTCGCGTCGTACATCGCGGAATCGGCGTTGCGCATCAGCGTGGCCGCGTCGTCGCCGTCGCGCGGCGCGACGCTGATGCCGATCGACACGCCGAGCCAGTACTCGTTGTTCGCGATCTCGAACGGCTTCGCGATCGCGTCGATCACCTCGCGCGCGAGCGCGGCCAGCGCGTCGGGATCGTCGCAGTCCTCGACGAGGATCACGAACTCGTCGCCGCCGACGCGCGTGAGCGCATGGCGGCCGCTGCCGCATACGACGAGCCGCGCCGCGACGCTGCGCAGCAGCGCGTCGCCGGCGTCGTGGCCGGCCGTATCGTTGACCTTCTTGAAGCCGTCCAGATCGATGAACAGGACCGCGACGCGCGCGGGTCCGGCAACCGGGTCGCGCTTGCCGAACAGCTCGCGCATCCGCTCGGACAGCCAGCGCCGGTTGTACAGACCGGTCAGCGCATCGCGCGTCGCCAGATAGCGCAGCTGCTGCTGCGCCTCGCGCACGGGTCCGATGTCGTGGAACGACAACAGCACCGATTCCGGCTGCGTGGCGCCCGGCTTGACGATCGGCACCGCGTTGCCGCGCACCCAGATGATGTCGCCGTCCGCGAGCCCGAAGCCCGCCGCATAGTCGAGCTGCGAGGCGCCCGTGACGAGCGCGCGTCGGCTCGGCCAGTCGTCCGGCGCGATCGACGTGCCGTCCTCGTGCACCTTGTAGAGAATCACCGTCGACAGCCGGCGCCCGACCAGATCGCCCTTCACGCGCATCATCCGGTGCGCGCTCGGATTGCACGCGGTCACCACGCCGTCGCGCGACACGACCAGGATGCCTTCGTTCAAGCTGTTGACCACCAGCCGATGATGTTCCTCGCTGCGCACCAGTTGCCGAGCGATCGAATCCTGGTGCACCGCGAGGCCGACGCTATTGCCGATATCGCGCAGCAGGTCGGTTTCGGTGTCGGTCGGACACCGCGGCTCGTGATGGTAGACGGCGAACGCGCCGAGCACGGTGCCCGCGTCGTCGAGAAACGGCACCGACCAGCACGCGCGCAGGCCGAACGACAGCGCGAGCGCACGATAGTCGGCCCAGAGCGGATCGGTTTCGATGTCCTCGACGGCGACCATCCGGCGTTCGTGCATCGCCGTGCCGCACGAACCGACGGCCGGCCCGATCGGCAGGCCTTCGATCGCGGCGCTGTACTGTTCAGGCAGCGACGGCGCCGCGCCGACGTGCATGTGGATGCGATCCGCATCGAGCAGCAGGATCGAGCAGGCCGCCCCGTCGCCGAGCAACGCCTCGGCACGCCGGCATACCTCGAGGAGCAACTCGGGCAGCGGCGTGTTGCGCGTGATCAGCCGCAGCACACTCTGCTCGGACGCGAGTACTTCCGCTGCGAGCCCGGCGCTGTAGCGAGAACTTTGCGGTTCGGTATTCAATATGAATGCTGCCGTCAGTTCGACCGGGCTATTGCGCCCGATTCGTTGGTTTTATGTGCACTCTTTATCGCCCCGCGTCGACAGGCCCCGCGGTGCGTCCCCTTTCGTGCCCGCCCCGAGCGCGCACGCCCTTACATTTAACACCAATCCATACAAAACAGTACTCTCGCTCGCATCGGGGCTTACGCTCAGTCAATCCACGCGGCCCCAACGGCGCCCCGATTTATCCGACGATTCACGCGCGCGCACGCCCATGGCGCCTGCCTGTGGAACCGTTTCCCGACGCTGCGCCGTCGCGCGCGGGCATGCGCCGCGCCGGCCGCCCGGCACCGCGTCACGGCGGATCGCCGACGAAGCGCAACTGCGCCGACTCCCCCATCAGCAACGCGCGATTGAGCTCGGCGGCCGCGCGCAGGTAATCCCACAAGGCGGTTACGCGCCGCAGCTTGCGCAGATCTTCGCGACAGGTCAGCCAGAAACAGCGCGTGACCACCACGTCGTGCGGCAACACCGGCACCAGCGCCGGCTGCGTGGCGGCCATGAAGCACGGCAGGATCGCGAGCGCGCCGCCCTGCAGCGCCGCGAACACCTGTGCGATCACGCTCGTGGTGCGCAGCCCGGCCGTCGCGCCCGGCACCGCGCGCTCCAGGTACAGCAATTCGCTGCTGAACGCGAGATCGTCGACGTAGCTGATGAACGCATGCTGCGCGAGGTCGTCGGTGCTCGCGATCGGCGGATGGCTCGCGAGATAGTCGCGCGTCGCATAGAGCCGCAGCTGATAGTCACATAGCTTCGTGACGACGTAAGGGCCGCGCTCCGGCCGCTCGAGCGTGATCGCCAGATCGGCTTCGCGCTTGGGCAGGTTGACGAAGTGCGGGACGGGCAGCAGATCGACCGTCACGTGCGGATGCGCGACGCGGAACTGCGCAAGCTGCGGCGCGAGGAAAAAGCAGCCGAATCCTTCGGTCGAGCCGATCCGCACATGGCCCGACAGCGCGTGGCCGGTATTGGCGAGCTGATCGCAGGCGGATTGCACGGTCGTCTCCATCGCGTCCGCATACGCGACGAGCCGCAGCCCCTCGGCCGTCAGCGTGAAGCCGCCCGAGCGCGACTTGTCGAACAGCAGCGTGCCCATCGCGGTTTCGAGCGCGCGAATGCGGCGCGCCACGGTCGTGTAGTCGACGCCCAGCCGCTTGGCCGCCCCGCTCGCGCGCTGCGTGCGCGCGACTTCGAGGAAAAAGCGCAGGTCGTCCCAGTTCAGGCTGCCGGAAGCCGGCTCGGTGGATGGTCGCATCGGTGCGAAAGGCAGGGAAAGGCGGGTGTCTCCGGGCCGGCCGTCGATATGCAGAAATGCATAACCAACCGGATTTCTTGTCGGTACATCATGGATCTGCGCATAACTATACTCGACCGTGACCTGCGGACCATGAGCCGCGGGCAACAAAATCAGGAGACACCATGCAGACCCGATCCACCCTCGATGAGCACGCGGCCGTCGCGGCGCCGGCGCCCGCCCGCACCGCGAAGCACTATCTGCTGGCCGGTTGGGCCAGCATGGCCGGCACCACGATCGAGTGGTACGACTTCTTCCTGTACGGCACCGCCGCCGCGCTCGTGTTCAACCGCATCTTCTTCCCGTCGCTCGATCCGGTCGTCGGCACGCTCGCCGCATTCGGCACGTTCGCGGTCGGCTTCATCGGCCGGCCGATGGGAGGCATCGTGTTCGGCCACTTCGGCGATCGCATCGGCCGCAAGTCGATGCTGATGATCACGCTGCTGCTGATGGGCGTGCCGAGCATGATCATCGGGCTGATCCCGTCGTACGAGCACATCGGCTACTGGGCCGCCGCGCTGCTGATCGCCATGCGCTTCCTGCAAGGGATGGCCGTCGGCGGCGAATGGGGTGGCGCGGTGCTGATGGCCGTCGAGCACGCACCGAAGGGCCGCAAGGGGCTGTTCGGCAGCCTGCCGCAGACCGGCGTCGGGCTCGGACTGATCCTGTCGTCTGTCGCGATGGCCGCGGTAGCCGCGCTGCCCGAAGCCGACATGCTGTCGTGGGGCTGGCGCGTGCCGTTCCTCGCGAGCATCGCGCTGGTCGGCCTCGGCTGGTTCATCCGTGCGAAGGTGCCGGAGTCGCCCGACTTCGAGAACGTGCGGCGTCAGGGCAAGGCCGAGAAGTCGCCGGTGACGGCCGCGCTGCGCCGCCATCCGCGCGAGGTGCTGACGATCGTCGGCGCGCGTGCGGCCGAAAACACGTGGTTCTACATGGTCGTCACGTTCTCGCTCGCCTATGCGACGCAGCAGCTGCACCTGCCGAAGGCCGAGATGCTGCACGCGATCACGGCAGGCGCCGCGCTGTCGCTCGTCACGATGCCGTTGTGCGGCCATCTCGGCGACCGCATCGGCCAGCGCCGGATGTTCGCGCTCGGCCTCGTGCTGATGTGCGCGTTCGCCGCGCCGTTCTTCATGCTGCTCGGCACGCAGCAGACCTCGTATGCGTGGTGGGCGATCGTGCTCGGCCTCGGCGTCGTGTTCCCGATTCTGTATGCGCCCGAGTCGCTGCTGTTCGCGCAGCAGTTTCCCGCGGAAATCCGCTACAGCGGCATTTCGCTGTCGGTGCAGCTGGCCGGCGTGATCGGCGGCGGCTTCGCGCCGATGATCGCGACGTCGCTGCTCAAGGCCGGCGGCGGCCAGCCGCACTACGTGATCGCGTATCTCGTCGGCTTCGGCGCGTTCGCGCTGCTGTGCACCGCGCTCATGCGTCCGGCCCGGGCGTAAGCCGCGCCGCCCAACGCTGCACCGCAATCCCTTTTTCCGTTCGACCTCACGTTCGCCGCCGCTGCATGCGCGGCGGACGCGGGGCGACCATTTTTCCCGCACCCACACCGTTTCTCCGGAGAGTGACATGAACGCAGCAGTTCCCCAGACCACCCTCGCGCTGCCCACCGCCAAGCTGCTGATCGACGGCGCCTTCGTCGAATCGCGCAGCGCCGAATGGGGCGACATCGTGAACCCCGCCACGCAGCAAACGATCGGCCGCGTGCCGTACGCGACGCCCGACGAGGTCGATGCCGCGATCGCCGCCGCGCAGCGCGCGTTTCAGACGTGGAAGACGACGTCGATCGGCACGCGCCTGCGCATCATGCTGAAGTTCCAGGAGCTCGTGCGCCGCAATCTCGAGCGGATCGCGCACACGCTGACCGCCGAGCAGGGCAAGACGCTGCCCGACGCGCAAGGCGACATCTTCCGCGGCCTCGAAGTGGTCGAGCATGCCTGCTCGATCGGCACGCTGCAGCTCGGCGAATTCGCCGAGAACGTCGCCGGCGGCGTCGATACCTATACGCTGCGTCAGCCGATCGGCGTCTGCGCCGGCATCACGCCGTTCAACTTCCCGGCGATGATCCCGCTGTGGATGTTCCCGATGGCGATCGTGTGCGGCAACACGTTCGTGCTGAAGCCGTCCGAACAGGACCCGCTGTCGACGATGGAACTGGTCGAGCTGGCGATCGAGGCCGGCGTGCCGAAGGGCGTGCTCAACGTCGTGCACGGCGGCAAGGACGTGGTCGACCGGCTCTGCACGCATCCCGACATCAAGGCGATCTCGTTCGTCGGCTCGACGCGCGTCGGCACGCACGTGTACAACCTCGGCAGCCAGCACGGCAAACGTGTGCAGTCGATGATGGGCGCGAAGAACCACGCAGTCGTGCTGCCCGATGCGCATCGCGAGCAAACGATCAACGCGCTGGTCGGCGCGGGCTTCGGCGCGGCCGGCCAGCGCTGCATGGCGACGTCGGTGGTCGTGCTGGTCGGCAGCGCGCGCGACTGGCTGCCCGAGCTGGTGGAAAAGGCGAAGACGCTGAAGGTCAACGCGGGCTCGGAGGCAGGCACCGACGTCGGACCGGTGGTGTCGCGCAGCGCGAAGGCGCGCATCCTGTCGCTGATCGACGCGGGCGTCAAGGAAGGCGCGAAGCTCGAGCTCGACGGCCGCGACGTGACGGTGCGCGGCTACGAGCAGGGCAACTTCGTCGGCCCGACGTTGTTCTCGGGCGTAACGACCGACATGACGATCTACCGCGAAGAAATCTTCGGCCCGGTGGTGGTCGTGATGGAAGTCGACACGCTCGACGAAGCCATCGCGCTCGTCAACGCGAACCCGATGGGCAACGGCGTGGGCCTCTTCACGCAAAGCGGCGCGGCCGCGCGCAAGTTCCAGAGCGAGATCGACGTCGGCCAGGTCGGCATCAACATCCCGATCCCGGTGCCGGTGCCCTACTTCAGCTTCACCGGCTCGCGCGGCTCGAAGCTCGGCGATCTCGGCCCGTACGGCAAGCAGGTCGTGCAGTTCTACACGCAGACCAAGACGGTCACCGCGCGCTGGTTCGACGACGACGCGACGGCCGGCGGCGTGAACACCACGATCGCATTGCGCTGAACGGGAGCATGACCATGGATATCGCATTCATCGGGCTCGGCAACATGGGCGGCCCGATGGCCGCCAACCTGCTCGCCGCCGGCCATGCGCTGACGGTGTTCGACCTGGACGCGCACGCGCTCGACGCGGCAGTGCGCGCCGGCGCGACGGTGGCCGGGTCGCCGCGCGACGCGGCCGCGCGCGCGTCGCTGGTCGTCACGATGCTGCCGGCCGCGCAGCATGTGCGCGCCGTCTATCTCGGCGATGACGGCGTGCTGGCCGGCGCTCGCGCCGGCGCGACCTTCGTCGACTGCAGCACGATCGACCCGGACACCGTGCGCGCCATCGCCGACGCGGCCGCGCAGCGCAACTTCGCGTTCGCCGATGCGCCGGTATCGGGCGGCACGGGCGGCGCGCAGGCCGGCACGCTGACCTTCATGGTCGGCGCGGAGGCGGCGCTGTTCGCGCGTATTCGTCCGTTGCTGCTCGACATGGGCAAGAACGTCGTGCATTGCGGCGGCACGGGCACCGGCCAGATCGCGAAGATCTGCAACAACCTGCTGCTCGGAATCTCGATGATGGGCGTGTCGGAAGCGATGGCGCTCGGCGCAGCGCTCGGCATCGATCCGGTCGTGCTGGCCGGCATCATCAACACGTCGACCGGCCGCTGCTGGAGTTCGGAAACCTGCAACCCCTACCCCGGCGTGAACGACGCGGCGCCCGCCGCGCGCGGCTATGCGGGCGGCTTTGCCGCGAACCTGATGCTCAAGGACCTCGGCCTCGCGACCGAAGCCGCGCGCCATGCGCGCCAGCCGGTGTGGATGGGCGCGCTCGCGCAGCAGCTGTATCAGTCGATGAGCCAGCACGGGCTCGGCACGCTCGACTTCTCCGCTTGCGTGAAGCTGTACGACGCGCAGCCGGCGTGACGCGCCAGATGCGCGCGACACGGCCCGCGCCGCCGGTAGACGGCGGCGCGGGCCGGTAGCGCGGATTGCACGGCGGATCGCCGCAGTCGTGCGGGTGACGCGATGCTCAGCTGCGCGGGTTCGACGCCGTCTCGAAGGTCGGATGACACTCGAACGCCAGCTCCGAGCGCGCGTCGACGCGGCGGCCGCCGGTCAGCGACTCCTGCTTCAGGCTCGCGCGCATACCGCGCTGCGTGCAGTAGCTGGTCGCTTCGCTGACGGCTTTTTCATGGGCGTCGGCCCACGTCGTCGACACGCCGAGCGTGCGCGTCGTCACGGTGAAGACGTTCGGGTTCGACGTCGTGGTCACGTCGGAGGCGGTCGAGCACGCGGCGAGCAAGCATGCAGCCGCCGCGATGGTCAACCATCGCAGGGATGGAAACAGTACTGGGATGGACATGAGGACAAGCGCGCGTCGATTCGACGGCATCGGACAACATGGGCGACAGTATGCCTGCATGATCGCCGAAGATCATGCCCTTTTCAGTGAACAGATTGTTTCGGCTGGTTAAACGATCGCTGGGCGCTCGGCGGGTGGCGCCGCCCGGGACGCGCTGTGTCGTTGCCGTGGCGCGTGGTGTTTGTGCGAGTCGACGGTTGCTTGCGGAGTCGTCGGCGCGCGGCGCATGGCGACCTGAAACTGTGCGCGCTGCTCGATGCACTGCCGATCGCTCGGCAGGACATGCATAGGTTCATGCATGGAGCACGATGCTCCGATGCGCGGGTATTCGGTCGGAGGTGCAGCGCCCCGAGCGTGTTCAGCATGTCGAGCGCCGCTGAGGTCGCCCGCATGTCACGCGTGCGTCGGCGGATGCGCATCGAACTCCCGTGTCCAGCGGACTGCTCATCATCAATGGTTTGCTCCAATCAGATCGATGCGCACGCAACCAACAAGAAGTAGCCATCGACTACGTCCACGCGCATTGCTCTCATGAATCGCGTTGCGTTTTAAACGCTTTTCCTGCATGTGCGGATCCGGCAGCGATGCGAGCCTCATCTCGTGGCGCGCCCAATCGCTCCTTTTTACAAACGTGTGCCGCGAATCGCGCGCTCGCGCATCACGCGCATCGCGCGTCGTGCGCAACGCTCCCACCGTCGGCGCGATCGCGCGCATCTCGCCGTGCGGGCACGCGCGTTGCGGCATCCATGCGCCGCCGCTCTGGCGGACAGCAATCATTCTTCAATCCAGGCGCTGCGTCCCGCGCGATGCTCCGCGCGGCGACACCGCATCGCCAGCAGGTAACTCCTGAACGAGAGGACGACATGAAATCCATTCGAACGATAGTGGCGCTGTGCTCGGTCATCACCATGCTCACGGCATGCGGTGGAGACGGCAACGACGTCGGCACCGTGCTCGGCATCTCGAAGCCGCAGGCACGCTTCATCAACGCGGTGCCGGCCGGCCCGAACCTCGACTACTACCTGAACGCGAAAGTCGATGCGTCCGGCGTCGCGTACAAGGGCGTGACCCGTTATCACGACATCGACTCGGGCACGCAGAACGCCAGTTACGACATTTCGGGCACCAACGCCACCGTCGCGTCGCAATCGTTCAGCGCGGCCAACGGCCACCACTACACGACCGTCGCGCTGCCCAGCACGTCGTCGCCGATCTCGGTGATCGACGATCCGTATGACAAGGGCCTGCTGTCGGACAAGGCGCGCGTACGCGCCTTCAATGCGTCGCCGAACGCGCAGAACGTCGACGTCTACGTCGTGCCGCCGGGGACGGACATCAACACGCAGAGCCCGACGCTCTCCGGCGCGGCGTACCAGAACGCGGCGCCTGCCACGGGCCAGGACTCGATCTATCTGAACGGAGGCAGCTATCAGGTGATCGTCACGACTGCCGGCAGCAAATCGCCGATCCTGACGACTCCGCCGGTGACGATCCACAACAACGCCGACTGGCTGCTCGTGACGATCCCGTCGGGCGGTATCGGTGACGTAACGCCGAACGACATCCACGTGCTCGTCGCCCAGGGCAACGATGCGGACACGTCGGCGCAGGAACTCGGCCCGCAGTAAATGATGGCGGCGGATCGCCGTTCGGCGATCCGCCGCGTGACGGGCGCGCCGTCAGTTGCTGGTGCGCTCGAAACGAATCACATGCTCGACGCGTGCGCCGGCGCCATGCTCGGTCACGACGTCGACGTCGCCGACGTACGTGACCTGCCAGCCGGGCCGCGCGGCGATCAGCGGCATGTTGCCGCCCGGACGGCTTTCGAAGCCGCCGAGGCCGTCGGCCGGCGTGTTCACCGCGTTGTCGAGCGACGCGTTCGAATAGATCACGTTGTCGTGCCATTCATCGGCGCCGGTGCGCGCCTCCATGCCCTTGCCGTCGACGTCGACCGTGTTGTCGGTGGCCGCCATGTTCGCGTTGTCGATCGTCACGATCCGGCTGGCCGCGCGGCGCACCGGGTCGCCGCTGTCGACCGCATGCGCGTCGACGTCGATGTCCGGCAGGCCGGTCGGCGTTTTGCCCGCGACCGATTCGGGCGTTTGCGGCCGTTTGGCCACTTCGGCAGCCTGGGTCGCCGCATCCGGCATGTCGCCACCGGCCGCGGGCGTCTTCACCGGGCTCTGCTTGATCTGTTCCCGCTGCTGTTGCGGGGTTGGGTTCGATTCCGCGTTCTGCATCGCACCTCCTTGTTCGGGACCTTGCAGCGCGGTCCGGACGGGCCGCCGCCGTCGTCAGCCGGCGGCTGCGATCGGCCGCGTGACGAGCGCCATCGGCGCCGGGAATCGCTACAACGGTCCTTGCAAATCTTTCACACACGCGTAGCGCGGCCGCGCGCCCGAGAGCGCGCGTGCCGCCTGGCTCCGCCATTGCGGCGGCGCAGCGCGGGCGGTGCTGCACGTGCCGCCCGGCGCCGCCCCGCGAGGCGCGATCAGCCGCCGCTCGCGCCCGTCGTCCCCGACGCCGCGCCCGGCATGCTGGCCGCGCCGCCGGTGGTGCCGGCCGTGCCGCTGTCGGCGCCCGCCGCGCCGCTGCTCGGCGTGCCCGACGGTGCGGTCGATGGCGCGGGCGACATGCCGCCCACGGCGCTCGCGTCCGAAGTGGCGCCGGCGCCCGTGTCGGTTTCGCTCTTCTTCTGACAGCCTGCCCCCGCCGCCAGGCCGGCGATCAGGATGCCGGCGAAGACGGCCCGCGATACGTGACGAATGGAATATCGCTGCATGACACCTCCGCTTGATGTCGATGAATGGATGGAACTCACCCGTTCGCAATTCGCGTGCCGTCACCGCTGCGCGCCATTCGTTTTTTGAATGGCGGCCTGCCGAATATTTAATTTCCCATCGCGGCGACGGCCGCCCATACTCGCGGACGAATGGGACATATGACGTCCACGGCGGTCCGCCCGCGCTGCATGCACGGCGCACGCCGCGGCCATGGAAGGAGACAACGCGTGCGACCGCAAACCCGCGTCGAAGCGATCGAACGCCGCGCCAGGCTTGCGGCGACGCGCGAACATGCGCATGCGGTTTGCCGCGGCGGACCCGCCTCGTGCATGCGCAGAAAAACCGACGCCGACAGCGAACCGGCCGCCGAATGGCCGAACGCAGATGCGGGGCGGATCGCTACTACCACTGCGCGAGCGGCCGTGAATCGCGGCGTGCCGCAGCCACGCATCGATGTCGCGCGGACGGCCTGTCGGCTGCCGGTGCATCTTCGACGGCTGGCGCACCTTCGAACGCCGACGCACCGCGTGAACGGATAGCGACATGGATAGCGACATGCGCAACCCACCGGCAAAGCACGGCGCTATCGCCGACACCCGCGACGCAGGCGGCGCGCTCGACCTGCTCGACGCGCGGCTGATGCGCATCCTGCTCGTGCTGCTCACCGAGCGCACCGTGTCGCGTGCGGCGGTGCGGCTGAACATGTCGCAGCCCGCGACGAGCGCCGCGCTCAAGCGCCTGCGCACGCTGCTCGGCGATCCGCTGCTGGTGCGCAGTCGCTACGGGATGGTGCCGACGGAGTTCGGCGCGCAGCTGATCGATCCGCTGCGCAACGCGCTGCGGGTGATCGACTTCATTCGGAACCAGCAGCCGCGCTTCGCCGCACGCACGTCGGTGCGAACCTATCGGATCGGTTGTCCGGACTATCTGAACGTGCTGTTCGTACCGAAGCTCGTCACGCTGTTCCGCGAACGCGCGCCCGACGCGCAGCTCGTGTTTCACCCGCTCGGCGACGGCTTCGATGCGCAGCGCGCACTCGCCGACGGCGCGCTGGACGTCGTGATCGACAACCGCCCGGCGCACCCGGCGCGGCTCCGGCACGACGCGTTGTTCGACGACCGCATCGTCTGCGTGATGCGCGCGACGCATCCGCTCGCGCGCCGCGGCGCGATGACCGCGGAGGAATTCGCGCAGGCGCCGCAGTTGTGTCCGACGCCGTCGTGGCTGGAGGCGTCCGGCGCGATCGATCGTCAGCTGCAACGCGTCGGGCTGCGACGGCGGATCGTCGTCACGCTGCCGCATTTCGAACTCGCCGCCCATGCGCTGGTGCGCTCCGATCTGGTCCTGACCACGACCTACCGGCTCGCGAGCCACTACGCGAAGCTGTTGCCGCTGGGCATCGTTGCGCTGCCGGCTCAACCACCCGACATCACGTACCGGCTCGCCTGGGACGAAACCGGCGCCTGCGCGGACGCGGTACGCTGGCTGCGCGGGCTGATCGTCGAAGCGACGCGCGCATGGCTCGACGCAGAATCCGCGCTGCCGGCCGTCACGGCCGTCGCCGCGCGTGCGCCGACGTCCATCGCCGCACCGCTCGCCGGCGCGGCGGCCGAATCCGCGCGGCGCGGTCGACGCAGGCAACCGACGCAGTGCGACGCGACACCGCAGCCGAGCGCCGCACGCGCGACGCGCGCCCATCGGATCGCGATGAAGGCGCGCTGAGGCCGGTGTGCCGACGCGCGTGCGTGGCGTCGCGTGCGGCAGCGGTCGAACGCTCGGTAAAGACTGACATCGCCACGAACGCGACTGCGATGTCCGCGCGGCGCGGCGCCATCACCGATGCAAATGCTGCGCCGTACGATGACGGAGGCGTCGTGCATCGGCGCATCGAACGAGTTCACGAGCAGCCCGCTCGAACATGAAACGCAACCGCGGCTGCCGCACGCACCGTACCGCCACGTCACCCCGCCACATCACCCAGCCAGAACCGCCCCATCACACACCCACATCGCGCATCGGTTGCACGAGCAACCAATAGGCGACCGCAGCGCCAACCAGCGCGAGCACACCGCTCACCGTCAGTGCCGTCGAAAACCCGGCCGCGAACGCCGCCGGCGCGACGTCGTGCAGCACGCGCGCGGCCGTCGGCGGCAGGCGTGCGAGCGCCTGCGTGAGATCGCCTGCCAGCAGGCTCGACATGAACCGCGCATCGACGAACGCGCGTACGTCCGGCATCGCGGACAGCCGTCGCACGAGCTGCGCGTGCGTACTCGCTGCCAGCACCGCGCCGAGCACGCCCACCGCCGTCACGATCGCCGAGAAGCGCGTGGTCGTGCTGATGCCGGATGCCATGCCCGTGCGGTTCGGCGGCACGCACGCGATGATCGCCTTCTGCGTGTCGCCGTTCATGATGCCCGCGCCGCAGCCCGTCACGCAGATGCCGAGCGCAACGAGCCGGTAGTCGGCGCCGGCCGTCAGCAGCGCGGTCGCGAGATTGCCGACGCCGATCAGCGCGAGGCCGCCCGCCAGCACGCCGCCGGACGACATGCGCGCGGCCAGCTTCGCGCCGAGCGACGGCCCGACGATCATCGCCAGCGCGAACGGCAGCATGCCGAGCCCCGCGTCGATCGCCGACATCCCGAACGCGTTCTGCAGATACAGCGGCAGGAACGTCATCATCACTTGCGCGCACGCCGCATAGCCGAACATCGCGACGACCGCGCCGACGAAGCGCGGCTGCCCGAACAGCGCGAGGTCGACCATCGGCCGCGCGTGGCGGCGCTCGACGGCGACGAACGCGGTCGACAGCGCGGCGGCGAGCCCGAGGCGGCCGAGCGTCGCGCCCGTCAGCCAGCCGTGCGACGGCGCGCCGATCAGCGCCGCGATCGCGCACGCGAGCGCCGCACCGAACAGCAGGCTGCCCGGCGCGTCCACGCGCGTCGCGTGCGGATCGCGCGACTCCGCGATCGCCGCGCGCACGCCTGCTGCGAGCAATGCACACGCGGGCAGGTTCAGCAGGAACACCCAACGCCAGCCGATCCATTGCGTGATCGCCCCGCCGATGAGCGGCGCGAGCGCCGTCGCGATGCCCATGCACATCCCCCAGATCGCCCACGCTCGCGCGCGTTCGCGTCCGTCCGGGAAACGGTTCGCGATGACCGCCAGTGCAGCGGTCAGCAGCATCGCGGCCCCACCGCCCTTCACGGCGCGCGCGGCGATCAGCCACGCCGCCGACGGGGCGAGGCCGCACCCGAGCGATGCGAGCGCGAACAACGCGAGGCCGGCTGCCAGCATGCGCTTGCGCCCGAAACGATCGGCGAGGCCGCCGGCCGGCAACAGGCACGCGGCGAACGCGGTCATGTAGGCGCTGACGACCCACTCGATCTCGGCGAAGCTCGCATGAAAGCCGCGCGCGATGCTCGGCAGCGATACGGCCACGACGTTCGTGTCGAGCACGATCAGCGAGCACGTCGCGGACGCAACCGCGAGCGTCGCGGCGGCAGGCGCGCCAGCGCCGCCGCCCGAGCGGGAAACGGAGGACATGGGGGAAACGGGGGACGGCTGCGGCATCGAGCGCTCCGGAACGGGATCAACGACGCGTATGCTAGGCTTGCCCCACATTGCCCGTCATTGACACACCGGAGCCATTTGATTGACGAAAATTGCAATCGTGAATCCGCTCGAATTCCGCCATGTCCGCGCGTTCCTCGCCGTCGCGGAGCACCTGCATTTCGCACGCGCGGCCGACGCACTCGACATGGCCCCGCCCGCGCTCACGCGACAGATCCAGGAAGCCGAACGGCTGCTCGGCGTGCGGCTGTTCGACCGCTCGCGGCGCGCGGTCACGCTGACGGCGGCCGGCGAGGCGTTCGGCGCCGAGGCGCGCGCCGCGTTCGAGCATCTGCAGCGCGGCCATGAACTGGCGCTGCTGGCCGAGCGCGGCGAAGTCGGCCGGATCGAGATCGGCTATGTGTCGTCGGCCGTCTATTCGGGCACGCTGCAGCGCACGGTCGGCGCATTCCGTGCGTCGCATCCGCGCCTCAACCTGAACCTGCGCGAGGTGCCGATGGACGACGTCGCGAAGCAGCTCGACGCCGGCCGGCTCGACCTCGCATACGTACGCCCGCCGTTGCCGCTGCCGGGCGGCGTGCGGACCGTGACGCTGCAACGCGACGTGTTCGTCGCCGCCGTGCCGGCCGACTCGCGCTATGCGTCGATGCCGACGTTGCGCGCGGCCGACCTTGCCGATGCGCGCTTCGCGGTGCCCGAACAGGAGGGCGGCACGCTCGAAGTCGCACGGCGCGGCCGCTTCGCTCCGGTGATCGACGCGCGGCCGGGCGGCTTGCTCGCGGTGCTCGCGTGCGTGTCGGTGAACGGCTGCGTCGCGGTGATCCCGGACGCGCTGGCCGGCTGCGTGGCGCTGCCCGGCGTCGTATACCGGCCGCTCGCCGGCAAGCCGATCACGTCGGAGCTCGCGCTCGCGCATCGCCGCTTCGAGAAGGCGCCCGCGGTCCGCGCGTTCCTGCGCACCGTCACCGCGGCAGGCTGAGCACGCGCCGCGGCGGCCGGGCTCGTCACCGCGCGCCACCGCTCTCGCGCGAATAAGCATTGCGCGATTCGATGTTTGCCGCGGCGAAACCGATTCCGTAATCTGCCGGTCAGCCGTGCATGCCGCGCGGATTACCGAGGATTGCATACCGATGACTTCGCCCGCCTCCCCGGCCCGTCGCCGCGCGCTGCTGCGCGCGAGCGCGCTGGCCGCCGCACCGTTCGCCGGCGCCGCCGCATTCCCCGCGTGCGCGGCCGGCGCCGACCTGTCGAACGTGACGCTGGTGCTCGGCGATCAGGCCGGCGGGCTGCGCGCACTGGCCGAAGCCGCGCGCGTGCTCGACGGCGTGCCGTACCGGTTTCGCTGGGCGAATTTCCAGGGCGCCGCGCCGCTGTTCGAAGCACAGCGCGCGGGTGCGCTCGATCTCGCGCCGGCCGGCGACCTGCCCGTGCTGACGGCCGCGCTCGGCGATCCGGCGCTGCGCATCGTCGCGACGCGCGCCGGCTCGCCGACGTCGCTCGGCATCGTCGTGCAGCCCGATTCGCCGGTGCGAAGCGTCGCCGACCTGAAGGGGCGCACCGTGGTCGTATCGTCGGCGCGCGGCAGCATTTCGCAATACCAGCTGTACGGCGCGCTGCGCGAACACGGCCTCGCGGCGCGCGACGTCGACGTGCGCTTCGTGCTGCCGGTCGACGCGTTCGCCGCGTTCGAAGCGAAGCAGATCGGCATCTGGGCGACCTTCGATCCGTATTACGGGCACGTGGTGCGGCGCGGCGCGCGCGTCGTGCGCGACGGCAGCGGCATCAATTCGGGGCTGGCGTTCCTCACGTCGCCGGTCGACACGCTCGACGACCGGCTCAAGCGCGCGGCGCTGGCCGACGTGCTCGCGCGGTTCGCCCGCGCCGGCCAGTGGGCGCTCGCGCATCCGGCCGATTACGCGAGCGTCTATGCGTCGGTCACGCGGCTGCCGCGCGACGCGGCCATCGACATCGTGCGCCGGGCGCCGCTCGCGCAACGCGACGTGAGCGGCACGGACATCGACGTGCTGCAGCGCGTCGCCGATCGCGCGGCCGCCGATGCGATCCTGCCGAAGCGCATCGACGTCGCGTCGATCGCGGTGCGCAACCTGTCGGCGGCGTAACCGGCTTCTCGTACGTTCAGCGCGGCCTCGACATGTCGAGATCCGGCACGTCGTCGCCGAACGTCGACGCGACCAGCGTGCGCATCGCGGCCACCAGCAGCGTCGGCCCCGACTGGTTGAACGTGCAACGCTCGCCGGCCGCAGGCACGGCCCGATGCAGCACCGCGCGCCACGCGCCGCGGCCGCCGTCGCGCTCGAACGCGCCGAACGGCAGGCGCTCGACCAGCGGTCCGCCGTCCGCCCACGCAGACGACGGCGCATACGGCGCCGGCGCGCCGCCCGGCTCGCGAATCACCGTACAGCCCGCAGCATCGACCCGCGGCGCGTCGAGCGCCTGGGCCATCGCCACCCAGAAATCGAGCGCGGCGCCGCTCAGCTCCTGAACCTGCATTGCCACCTCCTTCGGCATCGAAAGTGCCC
The DNA here is from genome assembly GCF_004368385.1 of Burkholderia sp. B10. Classification (NCBI taxonomy): domain Bacteria; kingdom Pseudomonadati; phylum Pseudomonadota; class Betaproteobacteria; order Burkholderiales; family Burkholderiaceae; genus Burkholderia; species Burkholderia sp. B10. The sequence goes on from NZ_PQMX01000019.1 coordinate 60,056, forward strand.
ATCGTAGCGCCGATCGCTCCGCCGCCGGGCAGCGCGAAGCGCCGCATTGCGCCGCGCCCGCGCCGATACATGTTACGAATCGGCGAATCCTTCCTACAATGAACTCAACACCTGTCGTCCGGTCCGCGGGGGGCCGCCGCGCCGCAGCCGAATGCGCGCGCTCGGACGCGTTCGGCAGATATCGATTCGAACCTCACGGTGCAGCACCGGCCGGATCTCTGGGGAGCCGCAGCATGCCGACGCACGCCAGGAAACCGCTGATCTCGCTCGTCGTGCCGTTTCATGACGAAGAAGAAACGATCGACCCGTTCTTTGCCGAAACGCTGCCGATCCTCGCGTCGGTCGACGGCGTGCAGTTCGAAATCGTCTGCGTCAACGACGGCAGCCGCGATCGCACGCTCGAGCGGCTGCTCGCGATCGCCGCCGCCGACCCGCGCGTGCGGATCGTCGATCTCACCCGCCGCTTCGGCAAGGAAGCCGCGCTCACCGCGGGCCTCGACGAAGCGGCCGGCGCCGCGGTGATCCTGATCGACGCCGACCTGCAGGACCCGCCCGCGCTGATTCCCGCGATGATCGAACGCTGGCGCGACGGCGCCGAAGTCGTCGCCGCGAAGCGCACCGACCGCATGTGCGATCCGTACCTGCAGCGCGCCGCGGCCGCGCTCTACTATCGCGTCCACAACGCGCTGTCCGAGGTCGAGATGCCGGAGAACGTCGGCGATTTCCGGCTGATGGACCGCGAGGTCGTCGACGCGCTGCGCGCGCTGCCGGAGCGGCGCCGCTTCATGAAGGGGCTGTTCGCGTGGGTCGGCTTTCGCACCGCGATCGTCGAGTACACGCGCGCGCCGCGCAGCGGCGGGCGCTCGAAGTTTTCCGGCTGGCGGCGCTGGAATTTCGCGCTCGAAGGCATCACCAGCTTCAGCACGGTGCCGCTGCGCGTATGGACCTACGTGGGCGTCACGTTCGCGCTGCTGTCGCTGCTGTATGGCGCGTTCATCGTCGTGCGAACGCTGCTGTACGGCAACCCGGTGCACGGCTACCCGTCGCTGATTTCGGTCGTGCTGTTCGTCGGCGGGATTCAGCTGATCGGCATCGGCGTGATCGGCGAATACCTCGGCCGCGTCTATCACGAATCGAAGCAGCGCCCCGTCTATCTCGTGCGGCGACGCTATCGCGCCGAGCGCGAGGCGGCCGCAGCGCCCGCGTCGACGCTGCTGCAATTCCCGCTCAAGCGCACGCACGCGGCGCGCCGCCGCACGCCGATGCCCGCGGGCGGCAACGTCGCGGCGCGCAAGGCGTCGTTCAAGTAGAACGGGGCCGCGCCGCTTGGACGCCACGCCGCAATCGATGCGTCGCGCACGGCGGCCGGTCGTCGCGTGGCTCACGCCGCGCCGCGTGATCGTGTACAGCATCGTGATGCTGGTGTTCTCCGCGCTGTTCGTCACGATCTGGGCGTGGGTCGCGCATGCGTTCCCCGAGCGCGTGCCGCCGCGCGTCGGCGCCGACTTCTCGGTGTTCTGGACCGCCTCGTACCTGATGCTGCACGGCTCGCCGGCACAGGCGTACGACTTCTCCGCGTTCTCGCGCCTGTCGGCCGCGCGGTTCGACACGCTTCGCCACGGCGCGTTCGCGCCGTGGCTGTATCCGCCGACCTATCTGCTGCTCGTCACGCCGCTCGCGCTGTTGCCGTTCGCGCTCGCCTATCCGCTGTTCGTCGCGCTCGGCGTCGGCGTGCTCGGCTGCGCCGCCTGGCGGGTGGCCGGCCTCGGCGCCGTGGCCGGCGCGTCGCGCGCGGGCGCACTCGCGCTGGTCGCCGCGCCGTGCGTGTTCGTCACCGCGACGCTCAGGCAGAACGCCTTCCTCACCGCGTCGTGCGCGGCGCTCGCCGTCTATTGGGCCGAGCGCCGGCCGTTGTGGGCAGGCCTGTGCATCGGGCTGCTGTCGGTGAAACCACAGATGGCGCTGTTGTTCCCGTTCGTGCTGATCGCCGCCCGCGCGTGGCGCACCCTCGCGTGGGCCGCGCTCGCCAGCGCCGCGTTCGTCGCGCTCAGCGTGCTGGTGTGCGGCGCGGAATCGCTGCGCCTGTTCGTCGCGAGCGCGGGGCTCGCGCGCTCGATCGTGCTCGAGCACGGCGTGGTGTTCTGGCTCGTGTCGCCGACGCCGTTCGCGGCGCTGCGGCTCGCCGGCGTGCCGTTGAACCCGGCCTATGCGGCCCACGCCGGTGTCGCCGCGATCGCGATCGCCGCCGCGTGCGTCGCCTGGGCCGGCACGCGCGACGTGCGCGTGCGTGCGGCGGTGCTGGCAGTCGCGCGAAGGCGTGCGGCACGAGCGCAGCCGCGATGAAGTACAGCGCCGCGAACGCCGACACCAGCCAATTCGACAGGCGACGCGCGCGCACGTCCTGCATCGCGAGCGACGCCAGCACTAGCGGCCGCCGCTTGCACAAGATAGAGCATCGGAGAACCGTCCGTCGGCGCGCCGCGTCCGGGTCCGCCTTACTGCCGCGGAGCCGTGTATTCGTCGGCGACGCGCGGGTTCAGGAGATCAGATCAGCGACGAGACCTTGTTGATCAGCGTCGTGAAGATCGACGACAGCCCCGAGCTGCCGCTGAGCACCGTGCCGACGGCCGCGAGCGCGACCACGACGATGCCGGCCAGAACCGCGTATTCGAGCGAGCTGACGCCCCGTTCATCGCGCAACAAGGTCTTGACGTATTGCAGCATGACAACCTCCGTATGACCGGGCCGCTGATCGACCGTTGATATATTGGCGCTGCACTGCTTCGGGTGGCGCACGACATTCGCCCGTTCAAGACTCATGCTGCGGCCGCTGTATCGGGCCGTCGGCGTCCCCCGGAATCCCTTCGATCGCTGCGACGCGCGACGTGCGCGCGTCGATTGCATGAGCGCATTCAGCACGATGCGAATCACGCTATTTCGTCTAGGGCATGGACAATTTTTTCGGCGATTTCAAATCATTCGGTGTCGGAATGGATTTATGGAAAAACGGTTATCGAAGCGGATCGGCGCGAATTATTTACCGTCATTTAGCCGCCGCGATGCCGACGGTTCCGGGCCGGACGTAAGAATATTAACGGTGATGCATATTGTTTCCGATACCTGATCGTCTGCGGTAATTCCGCACCTGTTTTCAACGGCATTGCAATTCGCGCCGGTAATTGTGCAGCGCACGGATTTACGCCAAAAAGTTCGGGAACGTCCATTGCCCCAACCGCATCCCGCTGCAGCTTTTGCGCAATGCGCGCATGCTCTCAGTTGGCCGACGCGGCCATCGCCGCGCACATCCTCGCAGCTCGCTTCCACGCGGCGCTCCCACCGTCTCCCGGAGGAACCACGATGTCGATCAGCCCCGATACCCCGTCTCGCCCCGTGAAGTCGCCCGGCCCCGACCATCCGATCACGATCGAACCGCATCCGTCGCGCGTCGTCGTCAAGGCGGGCGGCAAGGTCGTCGCCGATACGCGCCGCGCGCTGGCGCTGCGCGAAGCGAGCTATCCGGCCGTGCTCTACATTCCGCGCGACGATGCCGACATGTCGCTGCTGCAGCGCACCGACCATGCGACCTACTGCCCGTACAAGGGCGATTGCGCGTACTACTCGATTCCGGCGGGCGGCGCGCGCGCCGTGAATGCGGTGTGGACCTACGAGCATCCGAATCCGGCCGTCGAAGCGATTCGCGGCCATCTCGCGTTCTATCCGGATCGCGTCGATGCGATCGAGGAAAGCGCGGCCGGCAGCGATTGACCGCGACGACGGCCCACCGCGCCGTCGTTCATGCATCGTCGCACTACTGATTTGCATATGCGGATTCGTTGGTTGGCCGGCCGGACAGGCCGCCGTATCGTGCTGAGTCTCGCGCGGGGCAGTTCGCGCCCGGTTTGAGTCGGGCCACGTCGCTGCGCAGCCCATGAACTCGCCGCAGCCCGCAGGACGCCTCGATGAACGACATTTCGCCCGACACCCTCGACACGCCGCCGCAAAGCACGCGCCGCCGCCGGTGGCTGCAAGGCACCGCCGCCACGCTCGCCGGCGTCGCGCTCGGCCCGCTCGCCGGCCTGCCCGCCCGCGCACAAGCGGGCGGCACACGGCTGCGCATCGGCTTCCAGAAATACGGCAACTTCGTCGTTCTGAAAGCGCGCGCCACGCTCGAGAAGCGGCTCGCGAACCAGGGCGTGACCGTGGAGTGGCTCGAGTTTCCGGCCGGCCCGCAATTGCTCGAGGGACTGAACGCAGGCGCGATCGACGTCGGCACGGTCGGCGAGACGCCGCCGATCTTCGCGCAGGCGGCCGGCGTCGACTTCGTCTACATCGGCAACGAGCCGCCCGCGCCGCGCGGCGAAGCGATCGTCGTGCTGCCCGATTCGCCGATCCGGACGCTCGCGCAGCTGCGCGGCAAGAAGGTCGCGCTCAACAAGGGTTCGAACGTCCACTACCTGCTCGTGAAGGCGCTCGAGCATGCGGGCATTCCATACACCGACATCCAGCCGATTTTCCTGACGCCCGCCGACGCGCGCGCCGCATTCGTGCAGCGCAACGTCGACGCATGGGTGATATGGGATCCGTATCTCGCGGCCGCCGAGCGTCAGCTCGGCGCGCGCGTGGTCGCGAACGGCGAAGGGCTCGTGCGCAACACGCAGTACTATCTCGCCGCGCGCCGGTACGCGCGCGCGCAGCCGCAGATCCTGCGCGCGTTGCTCGACGAAGTCGACGCGGTCGATCGCTGGGGCCGCGATCATGTCGGCGAAGTCGCCGCGCAACTGTCGCCGCTCGTCGGGCTCGACACGGCCACGCTCGAAGTCGCATTGAAGCGCACCGGCTACGGCGTGCAGCCGGTCAGCGACGCAACGCTCGCCTATCAGCAGAACATCGCCGATGCATTCAGCGCGCTGAAGCTGATTCCCGGCCGCGTGAGCGTCGCCGACGCTCGCTGAGCCGCGGTTGCCGCCGCGCTACGCGCGAGCGCTCGCACCAATGCGCCGCCACTCGTCGTAATCGATGACGAGGCCTGCGTCGTCGACCGCGATGTCGGCCGCATAGGCGCCGCTCTCATAGCGGTACACGCGCTCGGCCGTACGCGTATAGCGTTGCTCGCCGCGCCCGAGCTCGAACTCCGGAAAACGCAGCCACGCGGTATGGATGACGGCCGACGCGCCGACCGTCAGTCCGAGCCGCCGGATCGGCAACGTATTGGTCGACGGGCTGAAGCCGAGATCGATGTCGGTCGCACCGTCGAGCGCCGCCGCGTGTGCGCCCTCGATCGTCCACCGCCCCGCTTCGCAGCGGATCTCGAGCCGCTGCGGCGGCGCCGCGCCGTGGCGATGCACGACGCGCACCGAACGCGTGAGCCAGTCGGCGCCGCATTCGATCGCATAGTCGATGCGGAACGGCGTGCCGTCGAGCGCGCCGGCGATCGTACCCGACAGGTCGATGCCCGCGGGCGCGGGCGCGAGCCGGCACCATTCGGCGGCTTGCCAGGTGTGCAGCACCTGCCATGCGACGCATCGGGCGGTCGTGGCGGCTTCAGCCCCTTGCCTCATACCGCCGTCTTCACCGGTCACCATCCGCGCCGCCTTCACCATGCCTGCCGATAAATCGCGAGCGCATCGGCTTCGGTCACTTCGCGCGGATTGTTGACGAGCAGACGCGTCTGCAGCATCGCATCGGCCGCCATCCTCGGCAGGTCGGCCTCGCCGACGCCGACTTCGCGCAGCGTGCGCGGAATGCCGGTCGCGACGATCAGCCGGTCGATCTCGTCGATCAGCGCCTGCGTCCTCGCTGCGTCGCTGCCCGTCGCCGACGGCGCGACGATCGCCGCGAGCTCCGCGTACAGCGGCGCGGCAGCCGCCGCGTTGAAGCGCAACACGTGCGGCAGCACGAGCGCATTCGACAAGCCATGCGGCACGTGGAAAATGCCGCCGATCGGGTAAGCGAGCGCATGCACGGCCGCCACCGGCGCATTCGCGAACGCCTGACCCGCGAACATCGCGCCGACCAGCATCGCTTCGCGCGCCGCGCGATCGTGGCCGTCGTCGCATGCCTTCAGCACATTGCGCGACAGCAACGTCAGCGCGTGCACGGCCAGCATGTCCGACACCGGGTTCTTCAACCGCGCCGACGTATAGGCTTCGATCGCGTGCACCATCGCGTCGATGCCGGTCGCTGCCGTCGCAGCGCGCGGCAGCCCGAGCGTGAGCTCGGCATCGAGGATCGCGACGTCCGCGAACAGCTGCGGCGACACCACGCCCATCTTGCGCGCTTCGCCGACCGTGACGATCGATACGGCCGTCACTTCCGAACCGGTGCCGGCCGTGGTCGGCATTTGCACGAGCGGCAGCCGCGGCGTCGCGACCTTGTCGACGCCGTACATGTAGGCCAGCGCCTGCCGGCCCGGCGCGAGCACGGCGATCAGCTTCGCGACGTCCATCGACGAGCCGCCGCCCAGGCCGAGCACGATCTCGGCGTCGGCGGCCACCGCGCGCGCGGTCGCTTCGAGCACCACGTGCTCGGGCGGATCGGCGACGACGTCGTCGATCACGCTCACCTGCCAGCCGTGCGCGGCGAGGCTCTCGAGCGCGGGCGCGAGCACGCCGCTGCGATGCAGGAACGCGTCGGTGACGACGCACAGCCGCACGAGCGACGGAAAGCGTTCGCGCAACAGCGCGCCGAGCCGGCGTGCTGCGCCGAATTCGACGATCTGCGTCGCGACGGTACGGAATTGAAACGGGTTCATCGAGCGGCTCCCGGTTGCGTCGCCGTGCCGGTGTCCGGCTGCACCATGTAGCGCGTCACGTCGCGGCGATCGAGCAGCGGAATGATCTCGCCGATGCCGATGCGCTGGAAATGCGGCGTTTCCCGATGTGCGTCGAGGCCGCCGGCGTCACGGTAGCGCTCGAGGATCACGATGTGGTCGGGATCGACCGGCGACCGGAAGTACGCGTAGTCGAGGTTGCCCGGTTCCGCACGCGTGGGCGGCGCGAGCTGCGCGAGCAGCTCGATCACGCGCTCGCCGTTGCCGGGTTTCGCGAAGTAATGCGCGATGACCTGCAGGTAGGGTTCGTTCATGCTGCGCTCCGGAGTTGTCGGCTGGTCGGCACGCCGACACGGCGCGCGCACCTCGACGTCGCATTGTATTGAATCGGCGCGACGCGCGCAGAGCGCGACCGTCGCGCGCTACCAGGGCACCGTGCGGCCCTGGTAATCGAGGTATTCGAGCCCCGGGCGGCGGCGCTTGTCGAGCAGCACGTTCACGAGGCCCGGCACGCTTTCGTCGATCGTCAGCCGCGCGTCGGGGCCGCCGAGTTCGGTGCGGACCCAGCCGGGCGCCATCAGCACCATCGCGCGCGCCGTACCGGCCTGACGCGCGGCGAAGCTGCGCATGAACTGGTTCAGCGCGGCCTTGCTGCCGCGGTACACCTCGCGCATCCCGTTGACGTTGTTCGACACGCTGCCCTGCCCCGACGACATTGCGCCGATCAGGCCGTCCGCCGTCACGAGATCCTGCAGCGTCTCGATCGTGCGCATCGGCGCGAGCGCGTTCGTGATCATCACGCGCACGAACTCGTCGGTCGTGACTTCGCCGATCGTCTCGGCCGGATCGTTGCTCGTGCCCGCGTTGACGAACAGCATGTCGAAGCGCCGCCCCGACAGGCGCGCGCGCAGCGCGGCAAGCTGCGCGGGCTCGCAGATGTCCAGCGTCTCGATGTCGAGCCGCGCGCCGACGCGCTCGGCGAGGTCGTGCAGCTTCGAGCGGCCCGAGCCCGCGCGGACCGTGCCGGTCACATGCCAACCGTGATTCAGGAACTGCTCGGCCATCGCGAGCCCGAGGCCGCGCGATGCGGCGACCAGCAGGATCGAGGGTGTGCCGGCGTGCGAGAGAGTCGGTTGCATCGTATTCACCTTGGAGATCGTTCGTCTCCGGCTACTGTAGGCGCTCGCCATCGGATGCACCAGACGCACCGAACGCAATCCACGATTGCACCGGACGCCATGTCACGCCGCGCCATGCCTTATGCTGTCGGGATGGAAGACCTCGATCTGAACCTCGTCACCGCGCTCGACGCGCTGCTCGGCGAAGCCAGCGTGACCGGCGCCGCGCGCCGGCTGGGCTTAAGCGCGTCCGCGATGAGCCGCACGCTCGCGCGCTTGCGCGCGGCCACCGGCGACCAGCTGCTCGTGCGCGCCGGACGCCGGCTCGTGCCGACGCCGCACGCGACGGCGTTGCGCGAGCGCGTGCACGCGGTCGCACGCGAAGCGCAGGCCGTGCTGCGGCCGGCAGCGGCCGACCTCGACCTCGCGACGCTGTCGGCCACCTTCACGCTGCGCGCGGCGGCGTCGTTCATGGAGATGCTGGGCGGCCCGGTCGTCGCCGCGATCGGCGACGTCGCGCCCGGCGTGCGCGTGCGCTTCGTGCCGCGGCTCGCGCGCGACCCCGGGCCGCTGCGCGACGGCTCGGTCGATCTCGACATCGGCAAGCGCGGCGACGACGCGCCGGAGCTGCACACGCGCGAGCTGTTTCACGACGCGCACGTCGCGGTGGCGCGCAGCGGCCACCCGCTGTTCGCCGCGGCCAGAATCACGCCGGCGCGCTACGCGGCCTGCCGCCACGTGATCGCGGCGCAGCTCGGCGACTTCGGCGGCCCGGCCGACGACGGCGAGCGCACGGCGGTGGCCGCGCACAACGTCCACGTGGTCGTGCCCGGCTATCCGGATGCGATGCGCGTCGCGGCCGGCACCGACCTGATCGCGCTGGTGCCGCGCTCGAGCCTCGGCAACGCGCTCACGCCGGGGCTCGCGGATGCGCTCGGGCTGCGCAGCTTCGCGATCCCGGTCAAGTTGCCCGAGATCCTGATCTCGGCGCTGTGGCACCCGCGCATGCACGGCGACCCGGTGCATCGGCGGCTGCGCGACGTCGTCATCGACGTCTGCACGCGTGCGTATCCGCAAAGCCGCGCGCCGCGCCGCCCGCGCTGACCGTACACGGGACTGCCGCACCGTCGTTCTCGACTCCGTTCGCGGCCGCCGTTCCGTGGCCGCCAGGCGCCGGCCGTCGCGCCACACCAAGGGGCGGCGCCCCCGGCCGTTCGGCTAAAATGCCGCACTTTCCCTCCTGTCCGGCCCGCTCGTCCATGCAACCCGCCTCCTCTGCCCGATCCGCCGCTCACGGCGCCGACGACGCATCTTCCGCGCGCGACCTCGTCTACGGCCCCAACGACCGCCCGGCGCCGACGATCGCGTTCGTCGCCGCCCTGCAGCACCTGCTGGCGATCATCGTGCCGATCGTCACGCCGGGGCTGCTGATCTGCCAGGCGCTCGGCGTCGCGAGCCGCGACACGACGCTGATCGTGTCGATGTCGCTGGTGATCTCGGGCATCGCCACGTTCGTGCAGTGCAAGCGCTTCGGCCCGCTCGGCGCGGGGCTGCTGATCGTGCAGGGCACGAGCTTCAACTTCGTCGGCCCGCTGATCGCGGGCGGCAGCGTGATGGTCAAGCAAGGCACGCCGGTCGAAACGGTGATGGCCGCGATCTTCGGCGTCGTGATCGCCGGCTCGTTCGTCGAGATGGCCGTGTCGCGCATCCTGCCGTTCGTGAAGCGGCTGATCACGCCGCTCGTGACCGGCATCGTCGTGCTGCTGATCGGGCTCACGCTGATCAAGGTCGGCCTCGTCAGCATGGGCGGCGGCTACGGCGCGATGGCCAACGGCACGTTCGCGAGCGCGCAGAACCTGACGCTGTCGTGCGTCGTGCTCGGCACCATCATCGTGCTGAACCGCGTGCCGATCGTCTGGGTGCGCAGCACGGCGCTGGTGATCGCGCTCGCGATCGGCTATGCAGTCGCGGCGGCGCTCGGGCGCCTCGACTTCACCGGCATGCACCAGGCCGCGCTGTTTCAGGTGCCGACGCCGCTGCACTTCGGCATCGGCTTCTCGTGGTCGCTGTTCGTGCCGATGCTGATCATCTATCTCGTCACGTCGCTCGAAGCGATCGGCGACGTCACCGCCACGAGCAAGATCTCGAACGAGCCGGTCGAAGGGCCGGTATGGATGCGCCGGATCAAGGGCGGCGTGCTCGTGAACGGGGCGAACTCGCTGCTGGCCGGCGTGTTCAACACGTTTCCGAGCTCGGTGTTCGCGCAGAACAACGGCGTGATCCAGATCACGGGCGTCGCGAGCCGCTACGTCGGCATCTGGATCGCGGCGATGCTGGTCGTGCTCGGGCTGTTCCCGGTGGTGGCCGGCGCGCTGCAGGCGGTGCCCGAGCCGGTGCTCGGCGGCGCGGCGATGGTGATGTTCGGCGCGGTGGCCGCATCGGGCATCAACATCCTGTCCGGCGTCCACCTCGACCGCCGCGCGCTGCTGATCATCGCGGTGTCGCTCGCGCTCGGCCTCGGCGTGTCGCAGGTGCCCGACATCCTGAACAGCCTGCCGCATGCGCTGAAGAACGTGCTGGCCTCGGGTGTCGCGACGGGCGGCATCTGCGCGCTGGTGATGAACTGGTTTCTGCCGGAACGGCAGTAACGCCACCGACGCCGGCACGGCGCGATCTGATCGTCGCGCTCGGCGACGCCGGCCGCCGCTGCTTGGCCCGCCGCCCGGCAGCCGCTAGAATCGCACCATGTCGCCAGCCACCTCCATCGCCCCGCCCGAAATCGCCACCGTCCCGATCAAGGAACGGGCGACCATCGTGTGCTATCGCGCCGAGCAGGTGCTGCTGGTCGCCCGCATGTCGTCGCGCTGGGCGCTGCCGGGCGGCACGATCAAACGCGGCGAAACGCCGCTCGAAGCCGCGCATCGCGAATTGCTCGAGGAAACCGGCATCGTCGGGCAAAGCCTCGTCTATTCGATGCAGTTCAGCGGGCTCGCGAAGGTGCACCACGTGTTCTTCGCGGAAGTCGGCCCCGAACACAAGCCGACCGCCAGCAACGAGATCGACAAGTGCAAGTGGTTCGCGATCGATCGCGTCGCGGCGCTGCGCGCCAGCATCCCGACCAAGCGCATCGTCGAACTGGTCTACCGGCACGAGATCCTCGCCTAGGTAGACGCCCCAGCCCCGCCGGCTCGCACGAGCCGATATCATGCGCCCACGGTCCGTCGTCGCGTTCCCTCTCGAGCGAGCTGCAGATGAACAGTGCGTACACCTACCGCGGATACACGATCGATGTCCGCTGCGAATTCCGGCTCGACCTGCCGCACGCGCGCGCGTCGCTGGCCGATCCGCCCCGGTTCGGGTTCGTCGCCATCGTGCAGGTGCGCGCGGGCGAGCGCGCCACGCGGCTGCTCGCGCCGATCCGGCTCGCCGACGACGGCGGCCGCCTGTTCGACACGACGCGCACCGCGCTGTGCGCGGGCCAGGCCGCTGCCGAGATCATCGTCGACGATTTGCTGGCCGACGCCGGTTGCGCGAACGGGCGCGCCCGCTCGTAACGCGCCGGTGCTCAGTGCATCCGCTTCCTGCGGAATTCGTGCGTCGAGTAGACGGCGAGAAAGATGCCGAGCATCGCGATGCCGAATGCCAGGAAGTCGTGGGCGGCGCCCGTGCCGTTCAGCGATTTCGGAAAGAGGTCGAGGCTCAATCCCGCCGCGGCCAGCAGCACGCCTGCCGCGACACCCCATGCCGGTCCGATGGTCGTTTCTTTCGTGTTTTTCATACAGCACCCGTCTACAGTCGTTGCCAGGCGGTGTGTGCGCATTGCGCCGCGTTCACCGCTCACGTCCGCACTATAACGAGGAAAAAAATACCGCGGGTTCGGTGCTTTTACCCATCAAGTTTTTGCCTCGCGCGGCCGATCTAAGCAGCGCCGTCCGCTGCTATCACGTTCGGCCGGGCGCGCTCGTTCGTTCGCGGCGCGCCGCACTGCGGCGACGCTGAGGCGGAACATGCGCCGCCAAGCCAGCCCCTTTACGCGTGGACGCAGAATTTACCGTTCGTTGCAAACCTGTCCACACTGTGGGCGCCGCGCGCGGCTATGCTTCGGTCCATCCACAATCATGATGGAAGGGGACAAAACAATGAATAATCGATTCTGGAAGGCCGCGTTGTGCGCGGCGATGGTGCCGTTCGCGCTGGCTGCGTGCGGCGGCGGCGACGGCGGCAGCACGCAAACCGGCACGCTGCACGTCGCGATGACCGATGCGCCGTCATGCGGCTTCGATCATGTCTATGTGACGGTGTCGCAGGTCCGCGTCAATGCGAATGCGAATGCTGCCGATAACGATGCAGGGTGGTCCACCGTCGCGCTGACGACGCCGCAGAAAATCGACCTGCTGTCGCTGACCAACGGCGTCCTCGCCGATCTCGGCCAGACCGCGCTGCCCGCCGGCCAATATCAGCAAGTGCGGCTCGTGCTCGCGCAAAACCAGGGCAACAGTCTCGCGAATTCGGTCGTCCCGACCGGCGGCACCGAGCAGGCGCTCGCCACGCCGAGCGCGACGCAAAGCGGCTACAAGATCATCCAGCCGTTTACGGTGCAGCCGAACACGCTCGTCGACCTCGTGCTCGACTTCAACGCGTGCAAGTCGATCGTCCAGCGCGGCAACGGTACCTATGCGCTGAAGCCTGTCGTCACCGCCACGCCGACCGTGGTGAGCGGCGCGATCGCGGGCTACGTCGCCGCGGCGGAAGCCGGCGCGACCGTCTATGCGGAGCAAGGCGGCAAGGTCGTGCGCGGCACGGTGGCCGACAGCACCGGCAAGTTCGTGCTGTCGCCGCTGATCCAGAGCTCGACGCAGGGCAACTACGACGTCGTGATCGTGCAGAACAGCTTCGCGTCGGGCATCGTGCGCTCGGTGCCGGTCGTGGTGAACACCACCACTTCCGTAGCGGCGCAGAGCGCGCCGATCGCGCTGCCGGCATCGACGATGAGTACGGTCAGCGGCACGGTGACGCCGAGCGCCGACGCGCTGGTGCGCGCATTGCAGACCATCGACGCGAACCCGTACGAGATCGCGTCGATCAACGCGAACATGGACACCGGCGCGTATGCGCTGAACCTGCCCGCGGCCGCACCGATCGTCGGCACCTACTCGGGCACGTTGCCGGTCGCGCTCGCCGCGTCGCCGGGCGCCACCGGTCAATACACGATCGAGGCGGACGCAGCGTCGGGCGCGACGCAAGCGACGAACGTCAACGCAACCACCAGCCAGTCGAACGTCAATTTCACGTTCTGACGCTCGGCAGCAACCACGAAAGGGCCGCACGGCCCTTTCCTCGATAACGGGAGAACGATGTGAAGAAAGGGGTTATTGCGCTGCTCGCGGCAGCGAGCGTGGTGGGCGCACTCAGCGGATGTGTCGCCTACGTGCCGGGCGCGCCGGTCGTCGTCGCGCCGCAGGGCGGACCGGGCAACGGATTCTGTCCGCCCGGCCAGGCGAAGAAAGGCAATTGCTGATGGCACGAAGCCCGCTTCCCAAGCGGGCTTTTTTTCGTCGGCGGCCAGACCGGCACGACGGCAGCGCGGCATGCGGACGTGGCGCAATCGGGGCGCGTTCCGATGCTCGGCAAGCGCGCAGCGCCATCGTTTCGACATGGCGTCCGGATCAATTCAACGTTCCGACTTTATCAAGCGCAGACACCCTGCCCCAACGCCGCGAACGAACGTCGCACATCGTACGCAGCCTGCGCAGCATTCCCTAATTTCAACGATCCGATGCGCCTTTTCCAGCGGGCCTCCGAGCGCGAAATGCGGATTTGCAGGCCGTCGATTCGATGAAATGGCCGCGACATGCCATGCTTATCCTCATATCAACCGGCGCCGATCGTCCCTACTCTGCCGATTCCGTGCATCGCTTCCGCGACCTTCGTGCATTCGACGCGACGTCGCACCCGGAAATACCCGCACATCCTGACGGCAGGTGATCGTGAACCCCAATCTTCGCAATGCCGCGCTCGGCGCCGCACTCCTACTTTCCCTTTCTGCATGCGGAGGCGGTGCATCGTCATCGACCACCGGCGCCGTTTATATGGGGCCGCTGCGCAACGCGTCGGTCAGCGTCTATGCGGTCGCGGCCGACGGCTCCGCGTCGGACCAGCCGATCGCCCATGCGGTGACCCGCGACGACGGCACGTTCGTGCTCGGCGGCGCCGTGCACTATCCGGTGCTCGTGCGCGCCACGGGCGGCGTGTATGACGAGGAAGCGACCGGTACGCGCACGGCGCTGCAAGGCGACATCGAAGCCGTCTTCACGGCTGCGCCGGCGCGCATGATCGTGTCGGTCTATTCGAACGCGATCGTTCAGGCGGCACGCGCCGCAGGCGGCTTGACCAGCGCGAACCTCGCGGCGGCGATGGTGCAGGTCAACGCGTTCGCCGGCGGGTTCGACGTGCAGCAGACCTCACCGGCGTTCGTCGCGCCCGGTACGGCGCTCGCTGCCGCCGATCTGTCCGACGGCGCAAAAATGGCGCTGGCGCTCGGCGCCGAATCGCAGAGCCGCACCGACACCGGCGCATCGGTTCAGGACAGCACGCAGAACATCGCCGCGCAATCGGCCAACGGCGACACGCTGACCGAGTGCAATACCGGCGCCGGCAATCCCGCGGCCGACGGGACGCTCGCTGCGCCGCCCGGCGGAAATTGCGCGGTGACGACCGGCGCGGCCAGCTACGCAGTGAACCCGCGCAATCGTTCGGGCATCGCGTCAGTGGCGATGCTCAAGCCCGTCGTCCCCGGCAAGCCGGCGACGATCACGGTCAGCGACGGCGCATGCCGCGATCGCGTCGCGCTCTACAACGAGCAGTTGCCGCTCTTCACGAGCCGCAAGAACGACGTGCAGGCGCGGCTCGGACACGACGTGACCGTCGACAACTGGTCGAGCTTCGCCGACGGCGGCTCGTGGGGCCCGCGCGCGGCCGTCTACGGCGCGATCACGACGGCGTCGTGCGCCGGCGACGTCGCGACGTTCCAGCGCGAGCTGTTGCTGGCAACCGAGAACTACTGGGTCGACCAGGAATTGAACTACTGCCATCACCATATTCCGGGCTGGCTGCCGCCGGCTTCGCGCCCGTCGTTCTTCAACTCGGATACGTCGTCGAAGTCCATGACCTGCGCGCCGCATCGACGCAGCAACGGCGCGCAGACCACCGCGACGCTCGCCAACGCCGACATCAAGTGGCAAGGCGTCGACTGTTCGGACTTCACGTCGTGGGCCTACGATTTTGCCGGCATCACGCACGCAAGCGGCAACCTGCAGACGGGCATCGGCACGCAGGCATGCTCGATCGGTTCGGACCCGCTCGCGGCCGTGACCGACCAGGCCGGCGTGCTGCTCGACATCAATCAGGACAACGTCGCGCAATTCGTCGATCATCTGCGCCCCGGCGATCTGCTGTACATCACCGAAACCGCGCATCCGCAAGCGGCGCCGCAGAGCATGATGTCGGGCTTCGTCGTGTCGCACGTGGTCACGTGGACGGGCAAGCGCTTCAGCGACCTGCGCAACGGCCCCGAAGGCCAACGCTACGATCCGGCGGTGGCCGGCGCGAGCGGCTCGCGTCTGGGCGGCGATTTCGGCGGCTTCTTCTCGCGTGCGGACGGCGGAACGACCAAGGTGCAGCCGTCCGAGATCGGTACGACCGACATGGACCCGTGGATGATCATCGACAGCCACTATGCGGGGCCGGCGTACCGTCCGTTCATTCTCAAGACGCCGAAGCTGAACGCCGACTGGTACGTGACGAGCCTGTCGCACGTGCGCCGCGTGATCGACCCGGAATCGGCCAGCGCCGATCCCGTGCTCGCGCCGCTCATCATCACGAAGGAAGCGACGGGCCAGGGGCAGTTCAGCCGCTACGTGGTGCTGAGTTCGCCCGCGGGGCGCGCGGCGACGAATGCGCACAAGCTCGTCTATCAACTGTCCGGCGCGAAGGGCGTGCCGACGTGCTACCGCACGCCTGCCGACGCCCCCGCGCAATGACGGCACGACCGATGCCGACCGCGTCGGCTTCGTCGGCTCCGTCGCCAACGGCGACGACCTAAATGCGCGCTGGCGGCGGCGTCTGCAGGTCGTCGTCCGGCAGCACGCCGAGCGGCACGAAGATGTAGCCGCGGCCGCGTACGGTGCGGATATAGCGATAGTCGCCGAGCGCGCCCTCGACCACGTTGCGCAGCCTGAAAACCAACACGCCGAGCCCGCGCTCCGCGCGCCCGGCGACGGCCGGCCCGAGCCGCGCGAGGATCTCCGCGCGCGACAGCACACGCATCGGCTGCGCGATGAACACTTCGAGCAATGCGAATTCGCTCGCGCGCAGCCCGAGATCTTCGCCCGCGCGCGTCGCGCGGCGCGTCACGAAATCCACGTCGATGTCGCCGAACGCATAGCGATCGACGTGGCGCGGCGCGCGCGCCGCATGCCTGCGGATGGCGCAGCGCACGCGCACCGCGAACTCCATCGGCTCGAACGGCAAGACGAGATAGTCGTCGGCGCCGGCCTCGAACGCGACGAGCTTGTCCGCCAACTGCGCGCTGCTGCCGAGCACGATCACCGGCAGGTCGCAACCCGCGCACCGCAGCGCGTCGAGCGCCGCGCAGACTGCCGTGCCCGGCGGCTCGAAGCGCAGCACGATCAACGCGGGCGCCACCGCGGCGACGCGCGCGCGCAGCATCGATACGTCGTCGAGCACCGACATGGCGATGTCACAGCCGCGCAGCAACGCACGAATCATGCCGCGCATGCGCGGGTCCGGCTCTGCGACGAGTACTTTTGTCAGCATCGGAAATCGTCCAGCAGGACAGCGGCGTGCGCGTCGTCGCCATCACGCCGACGTGCCGACGACGACGCGCGTACCGGCTTCGGCACGGCGCGACCGCCTAAACATGCAGACAGCAATCGAGGCTCATCAGGAAGTATTCGAAGCTCTTGCGGATCGACGTCTCGACCTCGCGCACGTCGCGCGCGTCCGGCGCGCGGCCGAGCAGCGTCGCGACGATATCGAGCGCCTCCCACGGATGGCGGTCGTCGTACTCGGCATGCAGCTTCAGCCAGCGCATCGCGCGATGCCGCACCGACGCATCGAACTTCTCCTCGTACGGCGACGCGCACAGCAGCGCGCTCCACTCGCCCGTGACGCCTTCGATCGCGTAGTTCGTCGCGGCGATGCTCGGCGCCAGCGCGTCCGCGCTGCCGCTCTTCCAGCACCAGTGGCTCAGCGCGAAGCCGGCGAGCGGCGCGTCGGCGCCGAGCAGCATGTCGCGCGTCACGCCGGACTCGGCGGCCCAGTTGGCCCAGTGATCGACGTGATTCTGCTCGACGCGGATATTGCGGATCAGATAGCGCCGCGCCTTCTCGTCGCCGCGCGACCGGTACGCGGCGGTCTTCACGAGATTCATCGCCATGTACTCGGGAAACTGGCTGACCACCGCCCAGCCGGTCACGAAGAACGTGCGCAGTTGCGCCGCCGTCAGCGTCCCGTCGATCATCGCCGCGAACACGGGATGCGCGCGGATGCGGGCCTTCAGCTCGTCGGTCGCGCCTACCACGTCGCGCAGCCACGCTGGATAGCTGGCCAGGTCCATGATGTCGCCGCTCAGCTCGAATGGAGCATTCATCTGTTGTCCTCCGTGGTTCAATGGAATCCCCCTTCCTGCCAGGGCACGGGGCGGCCGAAGTAATAGCCCTGGCAGTAGTCGACGCCCAGCGTGCGCAGCATCTCGGCCGTCTCCGGGTCCTCGACGTGCTCGGCGACGGTCCGGTACTGCATCACGTGCGCGATGTCGTTGATCGCGCACGCGATGCCACGCTTGACGTGGTCGGACGTCATGGTCGCGACCAGCCCGCCGTCGATCTTCAGGTAGTCGATCGGCAACTGGTGCAGATACGAGAACGACGACATGCCGGCGCCGAAATCGTCGAGCGCGAACCGGCAGCCGAGATCGCGCAGCTCACACATGAAGCGCGATGCGACTTCCAGGTTGCGGACCGCGCTCGTCTCGGTGATCTCGAAGCACAGCAGCGACGGCTCGAGCCCCGACGCCGACAGCTCGGCCATCACGAACTCGACGAAGCGCTCGTCGGTGATCGAGCGCGCCGACAGGTTCACGTTGTATTCGACGTACTCACGCCGTTCGAGCCGCGCGAGACGCCGGATCACGTTGCTGACCACCCAGCGGTCGATCATCGTCATGTGGCCGTAGCGCTCGGCGGCCGGCAGGAACACCGGTGCGATCAGCTTGCCGTCGGCGTCCGGCACGCGCAGCAGGATCTCCACGCGCTGCGGCGCGCCGTCGCCAGACTGGATCGGCACGATCGGTTGCGCGTGCAACTGGAACGCATTCGTTTCGAGCGCCGTCTTCACGCGGCGGCTCCATTGCGTGTGATACGCCGGGCGGCCGGCATGCAGGTCGCGCGGATGCGCGACGTGCACGCGATTTCGGCCGCCGTCCTTCGCGACATAGCACGCGAGGTCGGCCATCTGCATCGCCTTCTCGATGCTCGCGGGACGGCACGCGAGATCCAGCAGCCCGATGCTGACGCTGATCTTGAACGGCTCGCCGTCCCACGTGAACGTGAAGGCCTCGAGCTGCGCGCGCATGCGCTCGGCCTTGCCGTCGTCGGGCGCGACGTTGCGGCAGGCCGGCAGCAGGATGCCGAACTCGTCGCCGCCGAGGCGGCCAAACACGTCGCCTTCGTCGAGACAGCCGCTGAATACCGCCGTCGCGTCGCGCAGCAGCACATCGCCGGCCGCGTGGCCGCATACGTCGTTCACTTCCTTGAAGCCGTCGAGGTCGAGCACCATCAGCGCGCCGCCCGCGCCGTCGGCCAGCATCTCGCCGAGGCGCCGCTCGAACCCGGTGCGGTTGATCAGGCCGGTCAGCGCGTCGTGCGACGCCTGCCACGTGAGCCGCTCGATCAGCTGGTGCTCGCGCGTCATGTCGCGCAGGGTCAGCACGTGGCCGACGCAACGGCCGACGGCGTTGGTCATCCGCGACAGCGACGCGCGCACGGGCACCGCCGCACCGCATACGCGGATCAGGTTGAGATCGCGCGTGAACGTGTGGTCGCCGCCGTTGCAAAGCGTTGCGAGCAGCTTGATCGACATGCCGGTCGACGTGTCGATCAGGTCGAGCACATCGTTGATCGGCTCGCCGACGCACCGCTGCGCCGTCCTGCCGAGCAGTTGCTCGGCGGCCGGGTTCACGGTCTCGATGCTGCGCGTGAGACCGATCGTGACGATCGCATCGACGACCGAACGAAGCGCGGCGTCGGCAAATGCGAGGCTGCGGTCGAGCTCGGTCTGCATCGACGACTGCTGGCGTTGCGCGCGGCTCGCCCAGCGCACCGACAGCAGGATGATCAACAGCGACGCCACCACGTACGACAGGAGCAACTGGATCACCGCTGAACGGAATTCGGCGCTGAGTTCGTCGGAGAAGCGTTTCGGCAACGGCTCGATGCGCGAGTTGATGTCCCAGAGGTCGCGGTTCAGGCGGCTCGTGCGCGCGACGTCGCCCGCGTGGACCGACTCGCGCAGCGCACCGGCGAGCCGGCGCAGGTCGAGCAGATGCCGGTCCGCCTCGGCCCAGTACTGCAGCGCGGTGTTCACGTGCGCGAAGGAGTTCAGGACCGGATAGAACCACACGACCGCGGTCGCATCGACCGGGTTGATGCCGGCCGCGATCATCGCGTAGCGGGCCACGTCGTAGTCGGCCGGCACGCCGATCATCGCGCGGTGCGCAACGCTGAACGACACAAGCGTCGCGTCCGCGAGCCGGTAATCGTCGAACAGCTTTTCGTCGCCGGTGTCGGCGTAGCGGCTCAACAGGATGACCTCGTCCTTCTGCGCCTTCGACCAGCTGCTTTCGCCGCCGACGTACACGCGCAGCGACATGATCACGACCAGGCTGACGGCCACGAACCCGGCCAGCGTCACGACCACGACGACGACCGGCAGGATGCCGAGCACCGGGCTCCACGGCCACACGTGAAACGAGCTGCGCTGACTCTGAAACTTCGTACTGTTTTCCATACCTTCACGACCGCTTTCTGGTTCTTCTCGATCCAACCTGCCCGGCGCGTCGCCGGAAATCCCGCGTTCACGCATCCATGCTTCCCCGTGTACTGCGCACCGCCGTTCATGCCGCTGCTGCGCGACGCACAGGTATCGGCTGCGCAGCATCACCTGCAGCCGACGGCTAGACCATTCGCGCGCCGAGCGCCGGTAACGCACCGGCGTCGAGTGCGAGGAGGCGCCGCGTTTCGTCGCGGATCGCCCGATGACAGCCGCAACTCGCTCGTTCGAGGCGCGCGAGATCCGTCAGCACGATGACGCCGCGACGCTGATGAATCAGGTCGAGCGCGTGGATCTGTCGCGTGGTTTCGGTGACGGTCTCGCGGCGCACGCCGAGCATCTGACCAAGCATGCCGTGCGTGACCGGGATTTCGATGCTGCGCGAGCGCTCGTAGCCGATCAGCAGCCAGCGCATCAGTTGATGCCGGATCGTGTGATGGCGGCTGCAGAACATCACCTGCGACGCCTGGGACAGCACCAGACTCATCCGCACGAACACCTGCCGGCGGATCGCGGCCGAGGCGGCGCACGCGTCGGCGAAACGGTGCGTACCCAGCCGATACGCGAAGCCGCCGCCATAGACGACGACCCGGCGCTGCATCGCACTGCCGACGATGTCGTCGCAGACGACGCCTTCTCGGCCGATTTCCGTCACGCCGAGCGTGCCCCTGCCCGACCCCGTGAATTGCAGCGACACACCGGCCGTCACCGGAAAATAGACGGCGTTCAGGTTCTCGCCGGCATCACATAAAAGCTCGCCGGTCCGCAGCGTCGTCAGCCGCAGATGCGGCGCCAGTTTCGAACGGCTATTTCCGTCGAGCGAGGCCAAGAAATGATTGGCGACGAGTGCATCCGGCAACTCGACGACATTGTTTTCCCGATGTGTCACGGCACGCCTCGTACGTTGGATTCCTGCCCCACGGCAACCGCACCTTTCGGTGTTTCAGCGTGCCGGGCTTAACGGTTTATTCAACGCTTTATGTCGCGGCGACGTTGAGCAAAAAGGTATCACGCAGCCCGGCCAATGGGGACGCGCCGCCCCACTACATGAAGTAATTTGACAGTTCGTACGGCTAATGCCTTCTCATTCGAATGAAGATTGGCCAATCTGATTCGCCGAGGCATCAAAAACGGAATGTGAAGTATTGATTTACGTCAATTCATTAATGAAAATGCATCGCGATGCGTTTGCCTCGGAAATAAATATCGTTTCATGGTCCGAAGTTAATGCGGGAAGTGTGCGTTATCGAGCGGTTTGCCGGTCGCATCTGTGGAAGGCAAGCCGCACGCCGGCGCACGCGATGTACTCGGAATGAATGTGACGGCGCACGGCGCCCGTCGGGGCGCCCATCGAACTGCGCCATGAGACAAGCCGGTTTCCGCACGCCCACAGCGGGACGGGAAACCGGTGAATGGGAACGATTGGGCACGGCGCCCGGAGCGGTACACCGTGCGCGATTCAAGTCAACGCAATGTGGCCGGCCGCGGCATCAAGCGCGCGCGTAGGCAAGCAGTTCGTCGTTCAAGCGCTGCGCATGCGTCAGATACAGCGCGTGCGGCCCGCGTTCGTACACGCTCAGCGTCGCGTGACGCACGCGCTGCGCCGTGACCGCGCCGGTCAGGCTCAGCGGTGCAGTCTGGTCGTCGTCGCCGTGAATCACGAGCGTCGGAACGTCGAACTTGTCGAGGTCGGGCCTGAAGTCGGTCTCGGAAAAGGCCGCGACGCAATCGAGCGTCCCCTTCAGCCCGCCCTGCAGTGCCATGAACGACGTCCAGTCGAGCGCGGCGCGCGAGATCGTCGAGTCGGGCCGGTTCGAACCGGTGAACAACGGCCAGAAGCTCTCGAAGAATGCGGCGCGGTCGGCCAGGATGCCGGCACGAATGCCGTCGAATATGGCGATATCCGCGCCGTCGGGGTGATCGTCGCGTCGCGCCACCAGCGGCGTCACCGAACCGACCAGCACGGCCTTCGCGACGCGGCCCGTGCCGTGGCGGCCAATGTAGCGAGCCACTTCGCCGCCGCCCATCGAAAAGCCGACGAGCATCACGTCGCGCAGATCGAGCGTCTCGATCAACGTCGCGAGGTCGTCGGACAGCGTGTCGTAGTCGTATCCCGTCCACGGCTGATCGGAGCGGCCGAACCCGCGCCGGTCATACGCGATGCAGCGAAAGCCGTTCGACGCGAGATGATGCATCTGGACGTCCCACATGTCCGCATTCAATGGCCAGCCGTGAATGAATACGACGGGACGGCCTGTGCCCCAGTCCTTGTAGTGAAGCGAAACGCCGTCGCGTGTCGTGAACGTGCTCATGCCGATTCCTCGGTGGTCGAAAGTTGGTGGCTGCCACTGGCCGCCACGGATTCGGGCAGCTGCCCGGTGAGGCTCGCGGCGTGACGATGGCGGTGCAGCGCACTCAACCGCCGGTCCAACCGCTCAGGAACTCGAGCAACAGCGCATTGACGCGCTCCGGTTGCTCCTCCTGCGGGAGATGGCCGCAGCGCGCGATCGGCTCGGCGCGCAGATTGGTCGCCATCGACTCCCACACGGCCTTCATATCGAACATGCCGCCGACCGCGTAGAAGTCCTCGCCCCAGATCGCCATCGTCGGACATGCGATGCGGACGTCGGCGTCCGCCTTGTCCTGCGCGACATCCTCGGCGTTCGCCCGATAGTCGGACATCGCGCCGCGCACGGCGCCCGGCCGCTTGTACGCCTTCACGTAGGTGTCGAAGTCCGCGCCTTCGATCGTGTGCGGGTTGTAGCACCAGTCGGAAAAGAAGTGGCGAAGCCACGGCTCCTCGTTGCCCGCGATCAGCGTCTCGGGCAGGTCCGCGACCAGATGGAACAGAAAGAACCAGTACGCCCGCGCCGTTTCGGGGCGCATGTTCTCCGCCACGATGCGCGTCGGCACGTTGTCCATCACGACCAGCCGGTCCACCCGCTCCGGGTGATCCTTCACCAGGCGCGTCGCCACACGCGCGCCTCGATCGTGGCCGACCAGCGCAACCTTGTCGATGCCGAGCCGATCCAGCAGACCGACGATATCGCGCGCCATGTTGCGCTTGTCGTATCCGGATGCGGGTTTGTCGGTTTCACCGTAGCCGCGCAGGTCCGGTGCGATCACGCGATACGTGCGGGCCAGCACCGGCATCTGATGACGCCACGCGAAACTGGTCTCGGGAAAGCCGTGCAGCAACACGACTACCGGCCCGTTGCCGGCGTCGAGATAGTGTTGGCGGATACCGTTCGCGGTGAGCGTGTGATGCGTGACTTCGACATCGTTCGACGTTTCCATCGGTCGTTCCTTCGAAAAAGGCGCATGGAGGAGCGCCGCTGCGCTGCCGCGTCAGCGGCCCGGTGCAGCGCCGGCATCCGGCACCGGCGATGCGTCGTAGTTGACGGGCACCCAGTCGAAGCCGTCGCCATCCGCTCTGACGTGCCCGAGGCCCGGAAAGGAGACATGCGCGGCGCCGACGAGGTAGCGTCGCTCGGCCACCTCGCGCAGGATCTCGCGACGCGATTCGCGCGCCTGCGGCGGATCGCTGTCGTACGCGACGGTGGCTTGCGGATGCCGAAGCTGAATCGCGGCGACGTGCACGACGTCGCCCCACACGAGCAGATGCGCCGTGCCGCTTTCGACGAGATAGGCGATTTGACCGGGCGTATGGCCGGGCAGCGAGATGGCGCGAATGCCCGGTTCGATCACGCCCGCTCCATCGAACGTCTGGAAGCGCCCCGTGGCGCGGTACGGCTCGACCACCGCGGCCGCTGCGTCGAAGAACGGCGCGAGAAGCGGCGATGCGCCCGGCTTGTTGGCCGGATCGAGCCAATAGTCGGCTTCGGTGCGATTCGCCTTGACGATCGCATTGGGAAACACGGCCGCGCCCTTCGACGCGATTCCGCCGATATGGTCTTCGTGCATATGCGTCAACAGCACTTCGTCGACCTGCTCGGGGCGATAGCCGGACGCGCGAAGATTGTCGACGAGCCGCCCGCAGCAATCGCCGTACAGGCTCCCGGCTCCGGCATCGATGAGGATCAGCTTCTTGCCGGTGTTCACGAGGAAGGCATTGATGGAGCCCTGCACCGGCTGCTCGAGGAATGCGCGATGCAGATCGCCGTCGATGGTCGCGTTCGACACGCCCTTGACCACCTTGTCGATCGGGAACGCATGCGTTCCGTCGGAAAGCGCCGTGACTTCGAACTGGCCCACCATCGTTCGGTAGAAGCCCGGCGCCTGCTTGCCGGCAAACGGGGCGGCGGCGAACGCCGCGACGCTCCAGGCTGTCGCGACGACGGCCAATACTGACGCGACGTGCTTGCGTATCCTTCTCGATCGGTTCCCACGATCAGTCGTCATTACCGTCCTCGGTGCATGCTCAGATAGGACGAGCATAGCGACCGCGCGGCACTGGCGTCCCTAAAGTTCCTGAATCGTTCTGTGCGGTCGGGCTTGACGCGGGGGGCGGGGTCGATCGACACCGCTGGACGACGCCGTGGCCGCTTCAACGGCGCAGGCGCTGCTGGCACGCGACGGGACGTCGGTGAGAGATCGCGAAAGGTGGGGAAAGCGTGTGTGGCGAAAGGCAGCGAACCGCAATCATCGGCCGCTGAAATCCAAAACAGCCGCCGAAACGTTCACTGGCTGCCTGAACTGCCAAGATCCCGCCGGGATCGGTACAACGAAACCGCCCGGCGCCTGCCCGACCGGCTCGGTCAGGCAGGTGCCAAATGATGGCGCCGGGCGGCGTACGGCTTACTGCTTCGACTGTCCAGCAAGACGCGCCTTCAGCAGCGTCAACAGCAGCTGATCCCGCTCGGAAGCGAGCGTCTGGAAGTCACGGCCACCCACTTCCTCACGCAAGCCCGCGATCATCTTTTCGCGCACTTCCTGGGTGAATTCGAAGTCGCCGAGCGGCGTCCACCAGGTGACGAGCGGGCCGGCAAACTGATTGTAGAAATGTTCGATGCCGCCTGCGCCGCCGCCGAGATGATTCAGCATCACCGGCCCCATGACACCCCAGCGCAAGCCCGGCCCCCACGAGCAAGCCGCATCCGCATCGGCCACGCTGACCACGCCTTCGCTGACGAGCGACATGATTTCGCGAACCAGCACACCCTGCAGTCGGTTGGCGACGTGGCCAGGCACTTCCTTGTTGAGCCGGATCGTCTTCTTGCCGAGCGCGGTGTAGAACGCGTCCGCGCGATCGATCGCCTCGGCAGCGGTCCGCTTGCCCGCGACGAGCTCGACCAGCGGAATCAGATGCGGCGGGTTGAACGGGTGGCCGACGATGCAGCGCTCGGGATGCCGTTCGCAACCCTCCTGGATGTCCGTCATGGTCAAACCCGACGAGCTGGTCGCGATAATGACGTCCGGACGCAGCATCGCATCGAGCTGACGATACAGTTCGTGCTTGAACGGCAGACGCTCCGGACCGTTTTCCTGGACGAAGTCGACATCGGCAAGGTCGTTCATATCGGTCGTAAACGTCAGGCGCGCCTGCGAGCCGCCCGGCACGACGGCGCCCAGCGTTTCCATCGCAGGCCACGCCTTTGCGATGTACTCGCGCAAGGATTTTTCCGCGCCCGGCGCGGGATCGGTCGCCACGACGTCGAACCCCTGAGCCAGAAACAACGCACTCCAGCTGGCTCCGATGACCCCGGTACCGACTACCCCGATCTTCCGAATATTCTTGCTCATATGGCGACTCGCAATGACTGATAGAGAAATTGGCGCGACGCCGCAGACCGCCGGCGTGGTCTCACCTACTCTCGTGGACCGTGGACCGCGCAGCATGCTGCATTCGGGGTGGGTCAGCGAGCCGGACGGCAGCCTGCATCGAAACGAGTCGATTGCGTCGCGCCTCAAAGTCTAGTCGAGCAGAACCGCGACGCTCCAATACTTTGTGGCACCGACCCTATGCCTCGGCGCTATACTTTCGCGATGGAAATCCGACACTTTCGATATTTTCTGGCGATCGCCGAGGCGGGGAGTTTTGCGGAAGGGGCCAAGCGACTGTGCATTGCCCAGCCGTCGCTGACGCGGCAAATTCGGGCGTTGGAGGACCAGCTTGGTTGCCCGTTGTTCGTGCGGTCCTGGCAAGGCGTGCAACTGACGGATAGCGGCGAAATCCTGCTCAGGGAAGCCCGGCTCGCCGTCGCCCAGTTCGACCTGGCGCTCAAGCGCACGCGGGAAGGCAAACAACATCCGCGGAAACTCGCTCTCGGCATGATTCCCGGCACGGAAGACGAACTGATGGGGCGCATCTCGGCCGCCCTCGGTCCCGAGTTGCAGGACATCGCGATCGACGTTCACAGCAAGCTGCATCTCGATCTGATTCGCGCGCTGGAAAACGGCCGCATCGACGCGGCATTCGTCCGCCAGGGCGATATCGGTCCGGAATGGACGAGCCGGACGGTCCAGGCCGAAGACCTGATCGCCATCCTGCCTCGCGGGCACGCGTTGCTGAACAAACGCCGCCTGTCGCCGGCCGATCTGTCCAAAGAACGCATCATCGCGGTGGCCGCGGCCGCCGCGCCCGCGCTACGCGCAACCATCGACGCATTCCTCCATCAGGACGGCACCGCGCCCGCAAAGCCGCCTCTCGAGGCCGACGGAATGTTGAGCATTTTCTCGCTGGTCGCCGCGACCGGACTCTGCAGCCTCGTGCCGAGCCATTTCGCGCGCATGCTGCCCAAGGGGATGGCTACGCGACGCCTGACCGCATTTGATAGCAGCCGGCTCAATCTCGTGCTGGCCTATGCGGGCAATCGCGCCTCGCCGATCGTGTCGCGCCTCGCCGCGCAGATGGGCGCAACGGTCAACTGAATCGAGCCTGTCCCGACCGGACGCAACGTTCCGCATCATGCCGGCGAAAGATCGCGCGGCGCCCCATCCCCGATCACTCGTTGCATCGCACGCAGCCGAAGCGCCATGCGATGACCGAATTTGCATGTCGGGTTGAGCAACGCGGAATTCAATTTCCTCCAGGCATGCAATTCATAAAAAGAATTCAATTTATTTAAGAAAAATCGAAATCTAGACTGTTCACAGCCGGGGTTACCTGATGCCTGTTTCCGGTGCGAGCGACGCGGGCTCAGCGCCCGCAGATCCGGCGCACCACCCTCGCCTCTCGAAAGTTTTGCCGACCAAGGACCCATTGTGAACATCAGCGACGTCAAGCAACGCGCAGTTTCGATTCCCCTCACCAGCCCGACCTATCCGCAAGGCCCGTACAAATTCGTCAATCGCGAATTCCTGATCGTGACGTACCGTACCGATGCGAAGAAACTTCGGGAGCTGGTTCCCGAACCGCTCGAAATCGACATGGACAATCCGCTCGTCAAGTTCGAGTTCATTCGCATGCCGGATTCCAGCGGCGGATTCGGCGACTACACGGAATCGGGGCAGGTCATTCCCGTGACGTACAAGGGCCGCCGCGGCACCTACACGCACGCGATGTTCCTCGACGACCACGCACCGACTGCCGCCGGCCGCGAGCTGTGGGGTTTCCCGAAGAAAATGGCGAAGCCGTCGCTCGAAGTCGACACCGACACGATCGTCGGCGAACTGCGCTACGGCAAGGTGCTGGTGGCGAGCGCGACGATGGGCTACAAATTTCAGGAGCTCGACGCTCAAGCCGCCAAGGCGACCATCGAGGCGCCCGGCTATCTGCTGAAGATCATCCCGCACGTCGACGGTTCGCCGCGCATCCTCGAGCTGGTCGAATACCGCTGCCAGGACGTCACGATCAAGGGCGCCTGGACCGGCCCGGTCGGCCTCGAGCTGTTTTCGCACGCGCTCGCACCGCTGAAAGACCTGCCCGTGCTCGAGATTCTCTCCGGCACGCACATCCTGGCCGACCTTACCCTCGGCCTCGGCCACGTCGTTCACGATTACCTCGCCCATCCGTCCGCGCACCACGCGCACAAGGAGGCCGCCGACGCCCTGGCGTGAATGAGCGAGCGAGGCGCACACTCCCGGGCGTGCGCCTCACTGCCGGCGACATCGTAACCATCGCGCACCGCTGCAATCCGACGCGCATTTGCACTTCGGGCGATAATCCGTCGGTCCAATCATCGCCAAGAAGTGCAATGGACTTGAAGGCATTTCGCTATTTCGACGAGATCGTCAGGCAAGGGAATTTCGGCAAGGCAGCCAAGCGCCTTCCGCTGTCTCAACCGGCACTGAGCAAAGCGATTCGACTGCTGGAAGACGAACTGGGTGTCACGCTGCTCGAACGCGGCAGACGCGGCGTCGCCGTCAAGCTCACGTCTGCCGGCGAAGTCGTTCTGCAACATGCGAGAGCCATCCTGGCAGAGCGCGAGCGGATGCAATTCGATCTCGACGCGCTGCGCGACCTCGATCGCGGCGAACTCCGTCTGGGACTGCCACCGGTCGGTAGCGCAGAGTTGTTTGCCGCTCCTTTGGCGGAATTCCGCGAGCGATATCCAGGCGTGTCGATTCATCTGCACGAACATGGCAGCGCCGAACTGGAGCAAGCCGTGCGAGACGGCGAACTCGAGCTCGCGGCAACGATGCTGCCGGTGCGAACCGATCTGCAAGCGATGTTCATCCGGCGCGAGCCGATGGTGCTCGCGGTACCTCGCGGCCATGCGCTCGAAACGCACGTCCGTGTCCACCTGCATGAGCTGAATGGCGTGCCGTTCATTGCGCTGAATGAAGGATTCGCATTGACGCGCAGGCTGCGCGAAGCGTGCATTGCCCAAGGTTTCACGATCAACGAAGTCGCGCATAGCGCCCAGCCGAATTTCGCACTTGCGCTCGTCGCGGCGGGTTTGGGCGTGACGTGTCTGCCGCGGCTGGTCGCGCGCCGACACGGCAATGCCGGCGTGCGCCTGATCGATCTGGATGCGCCCGGACTGGAATGGCGTGTCGCGATCGTGTGGCGCAAGGGCACGACGCTATCCTGGGCCGCACGTGCGTGGCTCGACCTCATCAAGCCGGACGATGCCGGAGTTCCCCTCGACTAGCGACCGAGGCCGACAATCGCGACGCGCCACGTCGGCCGACGACCCACCTGCCGGGCCACGCCCTCGCCCGCATCCGGCATTGCGGCCCGCTTCGTCAGCGTCCACGAATCGCTGCGCCGATCATGGTCACCGATATCTCGCGCGCTTTCCTTCCAGAGTCACATGAAGATGGATTTTTTCGCTGCAATTGGCATATTCGTACGCGTCGTGGAGTCGGGCAGCTTTACCGCCGCCGCCCGGCAAGTGAATGGCTCGACCGCCCAGATATCGCGCGCCGTCGCATTTCTTGAAAGACAGCTCGGGGTCCGCTTGCTCAACCGCACGACGCGTCACATCGGCATGACGGAAAGCGGCGAACGCTACTTCAAGCGCGCGAAATCGATTCTTGCGGACATCGAGCATGCGTCAGCCGAAGCGCGGAACCGGCTCGCAAAGCCGTACGGAAAGCTGCGGGTACACGCGATGCCGAGTCTCGGGTTACGTTACCTGACGTCCGCGATGGTTCAGTACCAGGTGTCGAATCCCGACGTCAAAATCGAACTGACGCTGTCGGAACGATTCCCGAACCTGATCGAGGACGGCATCGACGTCTCGCTGATGGCAACGGCCGACTTGCCGACTTCGAGCTATGTCTCGAAGGCGCTCGGCGGCAACTACAGCGTACTCGTCGCGTCGCCGGACTACGTGCAGAGAAGCGGCATGCCGTCGACGGTCACGGACCTCGCGGCACATAGCTGCCTCACCTTGAACGCGCCGAACTCGGCTCCCGAAAAATGGCGTCTGCACGGCCCGGACGGCGAGCATGCCCATCTGGTTCAGGCCTCGCCGTTTCAGGTCAACATGCCGGATGCCATGCGCTTCGCGCTGCTCGCGGGCGCCGGCATCGGCCCGCTGACGCTGCATTCGGCGATCGACGATCTTCGCCGCGGCACGCTGGTTCGGGTCCTGCCGGAATATCGCGTCAATGCGCTGACGGTGTATGCGCTCTATACGTCGAAGCGCTATCTGGATGCGAAGGTCAGCACCTTCGTTCAGCATCTGCACGGCATCGCCTTGCCCGCGTTCGAACCCCCCGACACGCTCGTCGCGGCGAATCGCTAACGAGAGGCGCCGGCAATCAGCCGGCCTGCCGACGGGCCTTCCACGGCTGCTGGCGGTATGTCGCCGGCGTGCTGCCCGTCCAGTGCCGGAAGGCGCGATAGAACGCCGTCGGATCGTCGAAGCCGACACTATTGGAGACGGCCTCGATCGAATCGTCCGAGCGCGTCAGCCGATAGATCGCAACGTCCCGCCGCACGTCGTCCTTGATCGCTTGAAAACTCGTGCCGTCGTCCGCCAGGCGTCGTGCCAGCGTACGCACCGACACGTGCAATTCCCGCGCGACCGTCTCGATCGTCGGCATGCTCGGCAACGCATTCTCGATCAACCGGCGAACGCGATGACAAGCCATCTGCTCGGCAAATGAAGTGAAGATCCAGTCTTCCGGCGCGCGGCGCAGGAACTCCTCCAGATCCGGCTTTCGTCGGGAAATCGGACGATCGAGGTAACCGGCATCGAAGAAGAGGCAGGTCTTGTCCCTGCCGAACCGCACCGGTCCGGGAAACAGGTACAGCAAGTCCCCCGACTGCGTCGGCCGAAGGAATCTGAATGAAACTTCGCGCAGCGCGATCTTCTGCCCGATCAGCCATGACGCGACGCCATGGACGAGCTTCAGCATCAGCTCGCTGCCCAGCGCGCTGACCGGCCGGCCGTCCGGATCAGGAATGAATTCGACGCAGGCGAGCGCGCCCTCTCGCCACGACGCGAGGCGAAAATCGTCGAGTATCAGGCGAAAGAACTGACCGATACGGTTCAACGCGACATCGAGCCGGGGTGCATCGATCAGACTGAGGCAAAGATATTTCAACAGCCCGCTTCTTAAGGGACGACTGAAAATGCCCGGCATTTCATCGTCCAGCTCCGTCGCCAGCAGGCGATACAGCGTCGCGAACTGCTGCTGCGTCACGCGCGCGGCCGGCTTCTCCAATAGGTGGGCCGGGATGCCGGAGCGTTCGGCAAGGCGCACGACGACTTCGCGTTCGGCCCCGGCCAGAAAGCCGTTGACCACCGAGATCGGGACTGTGGCCAGCGGATAGGTCGAAAAGCTGTCTAGCACGGTATCGAATGTTTTCTTGCCACTACGTTCGAAGGCGATGGCGTGCAAGGTGCTGCGGCATGGTCGACAGCCGACGGATGGCGTGTCGACGGCCGGCTCCTCCATCGCGCTACCGCGACAGAGGAGCCGGGGAGCTTGCGCTCACTGGCTACGCAATGCCGTCGTCAGCCCAGCGCGCTTACGAGCTCCGGCACGAGCGTGAACAGATCGCCGACGAGACCGTAGTCGGCCACGCTGAAGATCGGCGCTTCCGGATCCTTGTTGATCGCGACGATCACCTTCGAATCCTTCATGCCGGCCAAGTGCTGGATCGCACCCGAGATACCGATCGCGATGTACAGCTGCGGCGCGACGATCTTGCCGGTCTGGCCGACCTGATAGTCGTTCGGCACGTAGCCGGCGTCGACCGCCGCGCGCGAGGCGCCGAGCGCTGCCGACAGCTTGTCCGCCAGCGGCTCCAGCACCTTCGTGTAGTTCTCGCCGCTGCCCAGACCGCGGCCGCCCGATACGATGATCTTCGCGCTGGTGAGCTCCGGACGGTCCAGCTTCGTCACTT